>CBDUBS010000022.1:0-29521 GCA_965365445.1 uncultured bacterium
CCGGTTTCGGATAAGTAACCCGTTATTGGCCGCCCGTGATGTGGATACCGCTACGACCAGCGGAACGGCCAGGCCAAGGGCGTGAGGACACGCAATGACCATGACCGTAACCGTACGTTCCAGGGCAAAAGCAAAATCTGCCCCCAGAACGACGGTCCAGACGAAAAGCGTAACGGCGCCGCCTCCCAGGGCGACGGCCGTAAGCCACAGCGCAGCCCGGTTCGCCAGGTTCTGCGTCCGCGATTTGCTCCGCTGCGCTTCTTCAACCAGCCCGATCACCTGGGACAAAAAGCTGTCGGCTCCTGTCTTTTGCACCCGGATCGTCAGAGAACCTTCCCCGTTCACGGCGCCTCCAATCACGATATCCCCTTCCTCCTTCGAGACAGGCGCCGATTCTCCCGTCAGCATCGCCTCGTTGACGGACGATCTCCCCTCCATCACGGCCCCATCGGCCGGAATCTTCTCTCCCGGCTTGATGAGCACCCGGTCTCCTGCCTTTAACAAATCCAGGGAAACATCCTCGATGGAACCGTCCTCCCGCATCCGGTGAGCTTCGGAAGGCATCAGTCGCGCCAACTCCTCGAGCGCCTTCGAAGCACCCATCACCGACCGCATCTCTATCCAGTGCCCGACGAGCATGACGTCTATCAGCGTCGCGAGCTCCCAGAAGAACATTTTGCCTTCCAACCCGAATACCACGGCGCTGCTATATACATAGGCTGTGGTTATGGCCACGGCAATGAGCGTCATCATGCCGGGGCGCAACCTTCTCGCTTCTTCGAGAAATCCGCTCAGGAACGGCCGGCCCCCGTAGAAGAAAACGGCAGACGAAAGTGCAAAAAGCAAGTAGACATCTCCCCTGAAGCGAATAGAATCGCCCCACCCCAGAAACTCCTGGATCATGGGCGAGAGAATGACAATCGGAATCGTAAGAACGGCGGATGCCAGAAAACGACGTTTGAAGTCCTCGATCATCATCGCGTGGTGATCGTGCCGGTCGTGTTTCGAATGTTCTGCCTGTTCGACAGGCCCTTTGCGTCCGCGCCGATGGCTGCCGTGCGGCCCCTCTTGGGCCGCCTCCTGCAATTCCTGCTGTTCCACTCCGGCGTGAGCCTCTCGGTGTTCCTTCGGATGGGCTCCGGTATCGCGTCGATGCGTGTGGTCCATAGGGTTTAATGTATGTTTCTTCCGAACCTTTCTGTTCAACGGTACGATTGCCTATCTTAACCAGACCTTAACTGAACCTTAAATCCTTTTAAGGAAAACTCCTGTTCACCAGCGTGGTGGTCCAGTTCGCACGACATGCGCGGCGTAATGCCGGCCTCGTCTTTGCCGGGGTGCTGCTCCTGTGGCCCCCGGTTTCGGTCCGGGCCCAGGGGCTTCCAACAGGCTGCCCGCCCGACCGGGTGCACGTATACCTGCTCATCGGCCAGTCGAACATGGCCGGGCGCGGCGATGTAGCCCCGGAGGATACCACTATACATCCCCGGGTCTTTGCCCTCGGCCGGGATGGGCAATGGAAACCCGCCTCGGAACCGATCCACTTCGACAAACCCGTGGCCGGGGTCGGGCCCGGCCTGGCCTTCGGTAAAGCCGTCGCCGAACGGGATACGAGCGTGATCGTGGCGCTGGCGCCTGCGGCCGTAGGAGGCACCTCTATCCACCTCTGGCAACCGGGCCAGAAGGACCCTGTAACCGGAGCCTTGCCTTACGACGATGCGCTTCGCCGGGCCCGAAGGGCGCTCCGGGACGGGGTGCTGAAAGGCATCCTCTGGAACCAGGGCGAAAGCGACAGCAACGAACGGGCCGAAGGGTATGAGGAACGGCTTCTGGTGCTGATCCGCCGTCTCCGCAGCGACCTGGCCGCCCCGAACGCACCGTTCGTCGTTGGTAAACTTCCGCCTTTCACGACGAGCCGCCTCCCACGGGCCGGAGACATCAACCATATCTTCGACCGCCTGCCCGACCTGGTTCCCTGCACGGCGGTGGTGGAAACCGATGGCCTCGGGCACAGAGGCGACGGCGTACACTACGATTCCGCTTCGGCCCGGGAACTCGGGCGGCGCTATGCCGCTGCCCTGACTGCCCTCCGAAGCGGAACCTGCCACACGGAATAGCTCCCGCACCGCCCATGCGAACCGCCCTCATGCTCCTGCTTGGCTTCTTCCTCGCTCTGCCCGGCTCCGCGCAGAACACCGGACGGATCGGCATCATCGGCCTGGATACGTCCCACAGTGTGGCCTTCACCCGCCTGTTCAATGCCGCCGAACCGGACTCCGCGCTCGCCGGATTCCGCGTCACGGCGGCGTACCCCTACGGCAGTCGGGATATCGAGTCCAGCGCAAGCCGCATTCCGGGGTATACGGAGGAAATGCGCGCATTGGGCGTCGAAGTAGTCGGTTCCCTCCGGGAGCTGCTGGACCGGGTGGACGTCGTGCTGCTCGAAACGAACGACGGCCGCCTGCACCTCGAACAGGCCCTTGAAGTATTCGAAGCCCGCAAGCCGGTATTCATCGACAAACCGATGGCAGCCTCGCTGAAAGATGTCCTGCTCGTGTTCGAAGCGGCCGAGACCTACGGGGTCCCGGTGTTCTCCTCCTCGTCCCTGCGCTTCATGGCCTCCGCTCAGGCCGTGCGGAACGGATCGGTCGGGGCAGTCCTTGGCGCCGATACGTACAGTCCGGCTACGCTGGAACTCACCCACCCCGATCTGTTCTGGTACGGCATTCACGGCGTCGAAATCCTGTTCACGGTCATGGGGACGGGGTGTGAATCGGTCAGCCGCACCCACACGGACGGGGTTGATGTGGTCGTCGGGCGCTGGCAGGATGGGCGCATCGGCGCGTTCCGGGGCCTCCGGGAAGGCAAAACCGGCTACGGCGGCACGGCCTTCGGAAGCAGCGGCATCGCCCCTCTCGGGCCTTACGAAGGGTACCGCCCCCTCGTCGTCGAAATCGCCCGCTTCTTCCGCACGGGAATATCTCCGGTATCCCCGGCGGAAACCATCGAGATCTTCGCGTTCATGGAAGCCGCCGACGAAAGCAAGCGCCGCGGGGGATCGGCCGTGCGGCTGGCGGAGGTGCTGCGCAACGCCGGGATGTGAACCAGCCGCCGCGTGTCGGGGCGCCCGGCGCAGTTCCCCCGGCCCTCCCAGGCTAATAGATTGTTTTTTAACGAAAAGAATATTTGCTGAAAACGCTTTCACGCGGAAGTATTTTACAGGAATAATCAGAATAATAGCATCGTCTTTTCTTACCTCGATAGGAGATTCCCCATGCCCTCCGGTAAAATGTCCCGACGGTCCTTCGTCTCCGGAACCGCCCTCACGGCCTTCGGAGCAACCATCCTCCCCCGCCACGTTCTCGGCGGAGCGGGTTACAGAGCCCCCTCCGACCGGCTCAACTTCGCCATGATCGGCGCAGGCGGCCGGGGCAACAGCGATGCCGCCGCCCTCATCACCGGCGGCGAACAGGTCGTCGCCCTCGCCGACGTCGATTTCGGCCACGTAGACCGCACCTCCGCCGGATGGATGAAAAACCGGGACGGCACGCCGAACCCGGAAGGCATCAAGCTGAACGAAGCCTATGCCCGGGCCAGACGCTACAGCGACTTCCGCCGTATGCTCGATGAGCAAAAGGATATCGACGCAGTGGTCGTTGCCACCCCCGACCATATCCACGCCATCGCGGCCAAACAGGCCATGGAGCTCGGCAAACATGTCTACGTCGAAAAACCGCTCACCTACTCGGTCCGAGAAGCCCGCGTGCTCGGCGAAACCGCCCGCCGCACCGGGGTCGTTACCCAGATGGGCAACCAGGGCCACTCCACCACCGACGCCCGCCGGATCAACGAATGGGTGCGGGCAGGCATCATCGGCCCCGTCCGCGAGGTGTTCGTCTGGACGAACCGCCCCATCTGGCCGCAGGGCGTGCCCCGCCCGGCCGTAACGCCCGTCGCACCCGACGAGGTAAAATGGAGCCAGCGCGACGTCTCCCGGGAGCTGGCGGCCGTCATGGGCGGCGCTTACCCCGTCCCCTCCGACGTGCACTGGGATCTGTTCCTCGGGCCGTCCCCGGCCGTACCCTACCACCCCATCTACCACCCCTTCAACTGGCGCGGCTGGGTGGACTGGGGCGTCGGGGCCCTCGGCGACATGGGCGCCCACCTCATCGACCATCCGTACTGGGCGCTGGGCTTGCAGCTCCCCGTAAGCGTCGAAGCCACCTCCAGCCCGTTCGGCCTGGATGCCCAGGGGCAACCCGCCAGTTACCCGCAGGCCACCAAGGTGATCTACGAGTTCGAAGGGCGCGGCGAAATGCCGCCCGTCACCATGACGTGGTACGACGGCGGCCTCATGCCCGCCCGCCCGGCGGTGCTTCCGGAAGAGGTGCCCCTTCAGCGGGGCGGCGGCGCCATCCTGGTTGGCGAAAAAGGCATTCTCATGCACGAAACCTACGGCAGCAACCCCCGGCTCTACCCCGAAAGCCTCATGGAAGCCGCCGAAAAGGTGCCGGCCTCCATCCCCCGCGTCGAAACCAGCCACCAGATGAACTGGGCCAACGCGGCCAGAGGCGACGGCAAGGTCGTCAGTCCCATCGAGTACGCCGCCCCCCTCACCGAAACGATGCTCCTGGGCGTCGTTGCCCTGCGAACCGGCCAGGGCCAGAAAATTCACTACGACGGCGCCGCCGGCCGCGTCACCAACATCCCCCGCGCCAACGACTTCCTCCACCGGGAATACCGCCCCGGCTGGACCCTCTAGCCGCACCCGCCCCTTTTACATACGTTCTCATCCATTAAAGAGGAATACAATGAACCGAAGAGAGTTCGCGAAAAGCACGGCCGCCATCCTCGGAGGAGCCGTGGCAGCTTCTTTCCCGGCTTCCGCAAGCGCCTTTTACGCCGGAGCCGACACCATCCGGGTCGGACTCATCGGCGCAGGCGGCCGGGGCAAGGGCGCAGCCGTACAGGCGCTCAAGGCCCACCCGGCCGTGAAACTGGTCGCCATCGCCGATGCGTTCGAGGACCGCGTCGAGCAAGCCTACACCGACATCCTGAATGCCGAAGCCGACCTCAAACCCCGCATCGACGTTCCGAAAGAACGCCGCTTTGCGGGTTTCGACGGCTACCGGCAGGTCATCCCCCTGGTCGATGTAGTCATACTGGCTACGCCCCCCGGCTTCCGGCCCATCCACTTCGAAGCCGCCATCGATGCCGGCAAGCACGTATTCATGGAGAAACCCGTCGCCACCGACGCGCCGGGCGTCCGTAAAGTGCTCGAAACGGCCGAAAAGGCGAAGGCGAAGAAACTCAATGTAGTCGTCGGTCTGCAACGCCACTACCAGACGATCTACAAGGACTGGATTGGCCGCCTCCACGACGGCGCCATCGGCGACATCATCCTCTCCAAAGTATACTGGAACAACCCGGGCGTGTGGACCCGGCCCCGGCAACCGGAGTGGACCGAAATGGAGTACCAGATGCGCAACTGGTATTACTTCAACTGGCTCTGCGGGGATCACATCGTGGAACAGCACATCCACAACATCGACGTCTCCAACTGGGCCAAAACGGCCCACCCCGTCAGGGCGCAGGGTCAGGGAGGCCGGCAGGTGCGCACCGGTCTCGATACGGGCGAGATCTTCGATCACCACATGGTCGAGTTCGAATACGCGGACGGCAGCACCATGATGAGCCAGTGCCGCCACATCCCGGGCGCCGACCGCCGGGTGACGGAAGGGTTCTGGGGTTCGAAAGGGTCCGCCCCGAAACCGGGTGTCATCCTGGACGCCCGCGGAAACGTCATCCTCGAAGCCTCCGACGCCGGCCACCCGAATCCGTATCAGGTCGAGCACGACGAACTGTTCGACGCCGTCTCGAAAGGCGAATACCGCTTTGCCGACTCCGAAATGGGCGCCATCGCCACGATGACCGCCATCATGGGTCGCATGGCTACCTACTCGGGCCAGGTCATCGAGTGGGATAAAGCGCTCCAGTCCAACATCAACCTGATGCCGGAGCGCTTCGCCTGGGACGCCAACCCGAAGGTCCTCCCGGATAAAAACGGCCTCTATCCGATCGCCGTACCCGGCGAGACCATCACCGTCTGATCCGCCTACCATCTACACCGTGGGGGATGAAGCGCCACCGCTTCATCCCCCACGGCTTTTTACACTTCCTACCCGTCCCTTTCCTTCTCCCACCGTTTTCTCCCCGGTCGCTCCGATCGCAGCGCCCCAAAAAACCGCCCCCTCCCCCTGTGTCCGGTGGGTAAGGGAGGAGTTGCGTCCTTACAGTCCGGAAAGCCGCGCCAGTCCGGAAAGCCGTGCCTGACCGTCCCGCATGGCGGGACTCCCCGTGAAGCGGGGTGAGGGTGTTGCTTCGCTCAGGCAGCAACGCGTATCCAGCGCCGCTACAAGGCCAGGCGAAACACCCTCCTTGCCACCGGTATCCGGTGAAAAAGGGAGGAACCGGATTCTTCCAGCCCGCCCGCCCGTTCCAAACGGCTCGCTCTCTCATCTTCTTACCCTATCGGGTGTGTGCGCGCCGGGAGGAATCCATCTGGCGGTTGGTGGGCGGCGCATCAACCAGGTACGGCAGCCTTTCGCCACGAGTCCGCGCCGTCCGGTAGGCTCTGCGCGCCGGCGGATGGATTCCGCAGGACCACGATGGATAGGGGTTTTCTTTGGTACTCGCTTGTATCCCCATAAAAGAGAGTACATACAGCCATAAGAAAACGTACATACCAACGCATCCGGCGAAACGGAAAAGCTCTCGCCAAGGCCGGGTTACCGGAAAAACCTTTCCCCCGATCCGGCCGCTCGATACCTTCGGGCGAAACCAACCGGAGATAGCCATGGGAAGAAAACGAATCGAAATCAACATGAATCAGGTCACGGAGTTGGCCGGGCTCGGACTCTACCACTGGCAGATCGCCCAGGCGCTCGGCATCAGCGAGGATACCCTCCGCCGCAGGCTGAAGGACGACGCCCGGCTCGAGTCTTCGCTCCGGCAGACCCGCCTCCGGGTCATAACCGATCTCTCCCGCTCCGTGCTCGAAAAAGCCCGGGCAGGCAACCTGCAAGCGCAGCTGTTTATCCTGCGGTCCTTCTCAAAAAGATTTCGAGAGTTCGAAGTCTCTCAATGGGACGAACTCGCCGCTACCATCGTCGTCACCCAGGACGACCGGAACCAACCGCCCGCCTTCCAGGAAGCGCCCTCCGCCGACGAGAGCGACGACTCGCCGCGCGAGAAATTTCTCGAGTGGGCCGCAAAAGCCGCAAAACAGGCTTCAGAGTACGATGCGGAAGGATTTCCGTTATAAAAACCCGCAATACCGGGCAAAAAAACGCAAAACCCCGCAGAATCTATTCGGTCATCCTCCCGCTTTTTACATTATTCCAGCCTCACTTTTTTTGTCGTCCCGCATCCGATGCGGGATCTTGCAAGGCGCGGTTGTAACCTGAACAGATACCCCACCGAGCCCCTTCCGAACTCGATTCATGGTCCGGCATGGCGTTGTGTCTTTCCTCCGATGCGACGCAGTGCGGTACCGGACCATTTCTCAGGGCCGCACAAACGTTCGGTTTCTACTTGACTTATCGTTGGGCTTTCTGTATTGTTGATAATATCAATCACGGTTCGCAGACACCCCACATGGTAAGGTCATCATGGATCGTCGCCACTTTCTATCTCTCTCCGCCCTGACGGGTTACAGCGTTTTTGTGGATGCAAGAGGACTGTTCGGCAGTCCCTCCAGCGCTGCTTCATCGAGTCTGGAAACGGTTTCAGCCTCAGGGGTGGCGACCGGTGCATTGCCGGCGGCCGAACCGAACATGACACTCGTCGAAAAGGAATGCGACTTCCTGGTAGCCGGTGGAGGAATGGCCGGGGTGTGCGCTGCCCTGTCCGCGGCCCGGCACGGGGCCCGTGTCATCCTCATCCAGGACCGCTCCCGCCTCGGCGGCAACGCCAGCAGCGAGGTGAAAATGCACATCGTTGGGGCCGACCAGCACGGCAGCCGGGCAGGATGGCGAGAGGGGGGACTGATCGAGGAGTTTCGTCTGGAGGACGCCGTCCATAACCCGCACCGGGCCTGGGAGCTGTGGGACCTGATGCTCTACGATAAGGTTATCAGCAACCCGAACATCACCCTCTTGCTCGATACGGCGGTCTACGGCGCTTCCGTAAACGCAGGTCGCATCGAACACGTCATGGCCCGGTCCGACAAAACGGAACACCTGTACCGGATACGGGCGAAGCTGTACGCCGATTGCACCGGCGATAGCCGCCTCGCTCTCGAGTCGGGCGCCGAGTATCGCTGGGGCCGCGAGAGTAAAGCGGAGTTCGGAGAATCGCTGGCCGTGGACACGCCGGATAGGAAAACCCAGGGATCGAGCATCCTGTTTACCTCCCGACTCCACGACCGCCCCATAGGATTTACGCCCCCCTCCTGGGCGCGGAAAATCACGAAGGACCACCTGAAGTTCCGGGGAATCGGCTCCTGGGAGTACGGCTACTGGTGGATCGAACTCGGCGGCATGTACGACACCATCAAGGACAACGAGCGCATCCGCTTCGAGCTGCTCAGCGTGGTCCTCGGCGTATGGGACTACATAAAGAACAGCGGCGAGCACCCCGACTCGGCCAACTGGGCCCTCCAGACCGTGGGGATGATCCCGGGCAAGCGCGAATCCCGGCGCGTCACGGGCGACCACATCCTTACGCAGGGCGATCTCGAAGGCGGGTGGAAATCCCTCCCCGACGGGGTAGCCATCGGCGGCTGGGCGATGGACGACCACCCCCCGGAAGGGTTCGACGACCCCGATCAGGCCCCCTTCCGTTCCGTAAAGCTGCCGGAACCCTACAACATCCCCCTCGGGTCGCTCTATTCCCGATCCCTGAGCAATCTCCTTATGGCCGGCCGCAACCTGAGCGCTTCCCATGTCGGCTTTACCTCCGCCCGCGTCATGGCGACCACCAGCGTCATGGGCCAGGCCGTCGGTACGGCCGCCGCGCTCTGCCTTCGCGACGGCGTCGCCCCCCGAGTGCTCCGCAACGATCCGGCGCGCGTAGCGGAGTTGCAGCAGGTCCTGCTTCGCGACGATCAAACCATCCGGAGCGTCCGTAATGAGGATCCGGCCGACCTGGCCCGAACCGCCCGGGTAACGGCTTCGGCATCTCTGGCCTCTACACCCCCCGACCGGGTGCTCACGGGCGAAGTACGCGACTTACCGGAGCTTTCGGAAGCCGGCCTCGGCCCGCGCCCCACCGACGATCCCTCCCGGGCGCTTCATCGCTGGGTAGCCCCCATGACTCCAGGGGGTCCCGCCCTGGAACTGACGTGGGGCGCCCCTCAGCGCATCGGTCTCATCCAGATCACGTTCGATACGGGCTTCCACCGCCAGCTAACCCTTACGGCCTCGGATAGCCATACGAACAAAATCGTCCGCGGACCGCAGCCCGAAACCGTGAAAGACTATACGCTTCAGGTGCGCGAAAACGGCCGCTGGGCGACGGTCGCCGAGGTTTCCGGCAACTACCAGCGGCTCTGCCGCCATGCCTTCGATCCGGTACTCGCCGACGCGGTGCGGTTGCACGTAAAAGCCACCAACGGAGCCGACGAAGCCAGGGTCTACGAAATCCGGTGCTATGGCGAAACCCCCCGGCTGCTGGCCTGATTCTTTTAACCGGTACATCAATTAGTGGTTTGATCCATTAAAACGTCAATAGGAAACGTCAATAAGAAATGTCATCCCGCACCCCGCAAAGCGGGACAGGCTCGATGCGGGATCTGTTCAGGGCTTTATTCAGTCCTTGAAAGGCTCCCGTTAATCCCCATAGCGATTCGCAAACGAAATCACATCCGTAGGGGCAATTCACGAATTGCCCCTACATATAGGGAATTGCCCCTACATACAGGGAATACCGTACCGAACTGAGCGGAAGCGGAGGAAAAAGCGTACCTTACCTTCCGTCCTGCTATCGTTATGAGGCGCCCCCGAAAGCGCTGCCGGTGTCTTGTCGGTCCAACCTGAATGCTATCGCCATGTCCATTATTGCCATCGTCGTTTTTTCGGCTGCCGTGCTCCTGTTGGCCTACCGGACGTACGGCCGCTTCATCGCCGGTAAGCTGGGAATCGATGATCGCAACGTCACCCCCGCCCACACCTTGAACGACGGGGTGGACTACGTGCCGAGCCGTCCGGCTGTCGTGCTCGGGCACCATTTCGCTTCCATCGCCGGGGCGGGTCCCATTGTCGGTCCGGTGGTGGCCGTAGTATTCGGCTGGATTCCCGCTCTCATCTGGATCCTGCTGGGCGGCATTTTCTTCGGGGCCGTCCACGACCTGACCGCCCTCATCGCATCGATGCGGCATCAGGGAAAGTCCATCGGAGAAATCATCCAGCGATACATCGGCGACTTCGGCAAACGCCTCTTCCTGATATTCAGCTTTTCCACTCTCGTGCTCATCATCGGCGTCTTCGCCGACATCGTGGCGAAAACGTTCGTCAGCGTTCCCTCCTCGGCTTCGGCTTCCATCCTCTTTATTCTGCTTGCCGTGGGCTTCGGCCTGTTTACGCGCCGGGCAGGGTTGCCCTTCTGGCTGTCAACCCTGATCGGCGTCACGGCCATGTATGCCATGATCTACGTCGGCGGCCTCTTTCCACTGGAGCTGAGCTACGGGATGTGGATCGTCATCCTGCTGGGGTACGTATTCATCGCGTCCGTGAGCCCCGTGTGGGTGCTGCTGCAACCCCGCGACTACCTCAACTCGTTCCTGCTCTACGGCATGATGATTTTCGGAATCGCCGGTATCTTCATCGCCGCCCCGGAAATCCACATGGATACGAGCGTGCAATTCCGCACGGAAAACCTGGGTTATCTCTTCCCGGTTCTTTTCGTGACGATTGCCTGCGGGGCCATCTCCGGCTTCCACTCCCTCGTAGCGTCGGGTACGACTTCCAAACAAATCAGCCGCGAGCAGGACGCCAAGCTAATCGGCTTCGGCGGGATGCTCATCGAAACACTGCTTGCCGTTGTGGCCGTATGCTCGGTAATTGTACTCACGCGTGAGGAATACATGAGCCGGTTTCTTCAGGTAGGGCCGGTAACGCTGTTTGCGGAAGGGGTAGGGGGGTTCATCGCCGGGATGCACATTTCACTACCACTGGCCGTATCCTTTGTGGCCCTTACCGTCTCCGCCTTTGCCCTGACCACCCTCGACACCTGCACGCGCCTGGCCCGTTATTCCGTACAGGAGTACTTCGACACGTCTACCCACCCCGTCGGACGGACGCTGGCCGGCAACCGCTACCTCGCCACAACCCTGACCATCGTGCTCAGCGGCGCCCTCGTGCTTTCGGGAGAGTTCGGCGCTCTGTGGCCTATTTTCGGCTCGGCCAATCAATTACTCGGAGCCCTGTCCTTGCTTGCGGTAAGCGTTTGGCTGATCAAAAAGAACATTAATCCGGTTTTCACCCTTGTACCGATGGTGTTTATGTTCGCCGTTACCCTGAGCTCACTATTCCTTTTCGCCTGGCAAAACTTCTCCCGTCACGCCTATCTGCTTGGCATGATCGCCGGCTTCCTGTTCATTCTGGCCATCGTGCTGATCGTTCTGGCCCGGCAAAGCCTCAAGGGGCTGGCGCAGGAAACATCTGTCCGCGCCGCCTCGGCCGCAGGAGGGGATTAGTCCCCGGCCCGCTTCGTCGTGATCACGATTACCCCGTTCGCCCCCCTGGACCCGTAGATCGAGGTAGAAGCGGCGTCTTTCAGCACCGATATCGACTTGATGTCGTGCGGGTTGATCATCAACGCTCCGTCCGCACCCGTGCTGACGGGAACGCCGTCTACCACGTAGAGCGGCTCGTTGCTCCCGAGGATGGAGGTGGTTCCGCGAATACGAACTTTGATGCCCCCTCCGGCGCCCTGCTCGACGTGCACGCCGGCCACCCGGCCCTGCAACAGATCGCTCACGTCGCGTGGAGCCTGGTTCTGGGCGTCTTCTACATCGACGGAAGCCACGGAGCCCGTCATGGTCTTACGGTCCTGGGTGCCGTATCCGACCTCGACCTGGTCGCCGTCGTCTTTCTGTTTAGTGGAGTGCGAGGAACCGCAACCCGCCGAGACGACCACCAGCAGCGCCAGCACAGCGATTCCAGGGAGAGAGAGGGATGTCGATTTTTTCATGAGGGCTCTCATGTGGCTAAAAATAGTCCGGAGTCAGAATTAAGAATGCCGGGGTTTGCTGAAAGTTCTTCAATAAACCGACTTCCGTCGGTTTCCAAGAAAATAACAGCGGCATTTTCGGTCGTCCAGGTGTCGAAAAGAAGTGTCGGCTCCGTCTCGTACGGCGCCGTGACCGCACCGGCCTTGCTTGGTTTGACGGTGATGAATAATCCATGTGATTACTTCCCGGATTGCCAAACATCAAAAACGTGGTTTATATTAAGACACGTTTGTCTTAAATAGGATGCTCTATAGGGGTATCCGCAGAAATGGGATTATCGGCCGACCGCCTAGAGCGGTGAGAGGGTTTCGGTCCGGTTCAGTGCATTAAATACCGAGGGAGGTCAAAGATGTCCATGTTGTCCCGTTCGCACATTCATGCAGTGATCGGCGGAGTCTCCGTATTGCTGGTCATAACGCTGATGTTTGCCTGCCGCACCACGGGCGCCACGGCCGACCAGGCCGATGCTGCGCAGGCGGTGTACGTGGCTCCGGGCGAATACGATGAGTTTTACGCTTTCATGTCCGGCGGATTCAGCGGTCAGATGACTGTTTACGGACTGCCCTCCGGCAGGCTTCTCAAGACGATTGCCGTATTCTCTCAACACCCCGAAAACGGGTACGGCTATTCCGAAGAGACGAAGGCCATGTTGAACACCTCGCATGGGTTCGTCCCGTGGGACGATGCACATCACCCCGAGCTCTCCATGACAGACGGTGTTCCGGATGGACGCTGGATTTTCATCAACGGCAACAATACGCCGCGCATAGCTCGGATCGATCTGAGCTCGTTCCAGACCACCGAGATCATCGAAATCCCCAATTCTGCCGGCAATCACGGTTCGCCGTTCATCACGCCGAATTCAGAATACGTAGTGGCAACGTCCCGCTTTTCGGTGCCGATCCCCCAGAAGGATATGTCGATTGAGGAGTACAAGGGCAACTTCAAGGGCATGCTTTCCTTCATCAAGGTCGGCGAGCCGGGCGATATGGACGTGGCGTTCCAGGTTCAGGTGCCGGGATATAATTACGACCTCGCTCATGCGGGAAAAGGCCCGTCCAACGGCTGGATGTTTTTTACGAGCTACAACTCCGAAGAAGCCAATACGCTGCTGGAAGTCAATGCATCGCAGAACGACAAGGACTTCATAGCGGCCGTCAACTGGAAACGGGCTGAAGAATGTGTGGCTGGTGGCCAGGCGATCGCAATGCCCGCCCGGTACGTACACAATTTTCTCGATGAAGCCCATGTAGCGCAGAGCGAGGAGAAGACGTCGGTTACGGTGCTGGAACCGGCGAATTGCGAAAACCTGGTGTATTTCCTGCCCACCCCCAAGTCGCCGCATGGGGTGGATGTCGATCCATCGGGCGAGTTCATTGTGGCCGGGGGCAAACTGGCTACGGTCATTCCGGTGCACTCCTTCTCTAAAATGATCGACGCCATCGAAAACAGGGCCTTCGAGCGCATAGTGGACGGCATTCCGGTTCTGCGCTACGATGCCATCATCGCAGGTGAGGTGGAGAACCCGGGCCTGGGTCCGCTGCATACCGAGTTCGACGGCAGAGGATACGCCTACACAACGGCCTTTATTAGTTCGGAGGTCGTCAAGTGGCGCCTGGAAGATTTTCAGGTGGTGGACCGGATTCCGGTTTACTATTCGGTCGGGCACTTGATGATCCCGGGGGGCGATAGCCGCCGGCCATGGGGTAAATACCTCGTTTCGCTGAATAAGATCACCAAGGATCGGTACCTGCCGACTGGGCCCGAGCTGGCGCAGTCCGCGCAGCTCATCGACATCAGCGGCGACAAGATGAAGCTGCTGCTGGATTTTCCGACGCAGGGCGAACCCCACTATGCCCAGGCCATTCCGGCCGATCTGATTCGGGAAAAGCAACTCAAGCTGTACGATATCAGCGAAAACCGGCATACACACGGCGTGAAACGCGAACCTGATACCCGCGTGGAACGGAAGGGGAAAGAGGTGCATGTGTATATGTCCGCCATTCGAAGCCATTTCTCGCCGGACAACATCGAGGGCATTCAGGTCGGCGACGACGTGTATTTCCACGTTACCAACCTGGAACAGGACTGGGACGTCCCGCACGGCTTCGCGGTGATGGGGGCCAACAACGCCGAATTGCTTATCATGCCCGGCGAAACCCGCACCCTTCGGTGGACGCCCCGGCAGGTAGGTGTTTACCCGTTCTACTGCACGGATTTTTGCTCGGCCTTGCATCAGGAAATGCAGGGGTACGTCCGTATTTCACCCCAGGGATCGAATGTTCCACTGGCCTACGGATCGGGCGGGCTCAAGCCGGCGGGGACGGCGCCGGTGGCGGCGCGGTAACACCCTTTGGACCTCTTAAAACCGTTCATCGGCGCTACGCGCGCAGGCAACCATAACAAAATACTATGGCAGAACGTGTACTCGACGTGCGCATTATCCCTCCGTCGGCTAAACACCCCACTATTTTCGCCACCTTCGACAAACTGGAACCTGGCGAGCATTTCGTGCTGGTCAACGACCACGATCCGGTTCCACTTAAATACCAGTTCGACTTCACGCGGGAGGGGCAGGTTGTTTGGGAATATCTGGAGCAGGGACCGGAGGTGTGGCGGGTAAAGATCTCAAAAACAAAGGAATGAAACTATGCTTGAGCACGGACGCGCTTCCGGGTAGTTCGTGGGAGGAACTGGCCTACGCCGTTCGAAGGCGGGCATTTGACGGGCTGGAATGGGGATGCAGCCGGCCCATCCATTCGGTGGGCGAATCCTCGGAAACACCCCAGTCCGGGCAATCGGTGGCGGTGCGGTGGGTCATGATGCCTGCCGCCGCTTCCTCGGATGGGGTTCGGATCGCTTTTGCCGAACGAGTGGGCGCAGGGCTCGTGATTCGGGACCCGTCCGGGCCTGTTCCTTTCGGCGGCAGGGTGGCGCTTCTGCACGGCTCCGACCCGGAAGAAGCGGCCGCAGCCGCCGCGTGGGCGAAACGCAACGATGCGTATACCGCGTGGGATGTGGACGTGCAAACGCTCGATGGTTCTCTGGTTGATACGATCCTCGACTACGCCGGCGAACGCCTGGTTCACCTTCTCCTCCACCGAGCGGAGCCGGATACGGACGGACACCCGGAAGTTACCGGGGCGCTGTTCACGCGCCTGGCGCTCATGGGCTACGGTAGCACCATTGCCATCGTTCCGGTCCTCGGCGCCGACCCGGCTCTCTGGCGTCGCCGCCTGCTGGAGGATCGGCGTTGGGGGTGCCAGGCAGCGCACGCGAAGAAGTCCCGGGTAGAAAGACCTGCCCCGTAAACCTTAGCCGTGTCATTATGGATACTCCTGCAAATAGACTGGACGTTCGAATTGTAGAGCCGAAATACCGCTTCGATCAGATCATGAATGCCTGGGATAACCTGGCGAGGAATGCCGTCCTTGAACTGGTCGTCGATCACGATCCGGAATGTATGTATTATACCCTGAAAGCTCGATATGGCGATGAAGCGTTCTCCTTCGAGTATCTGGAAAAAGGACCGGAGTCCTGGCGAGTCCTCGTCACCAGACACTTGCCCTGAAGCGGATAAACCCACTCAGGCTGTACCATTCGATCGTTTGGAAGCCATATCGCGGCTTAGCAGCGTAATCGATCCGGAACTTGGAATCAACATCGTCGATCTCGGGCTGATTTACGACCTCCAGGCAGAGGATGGGGTGCTGACTGTGGCGCTCACTATGACGACGCCCGCCTGTCCTATGGGCAATTATATCCGGCAGCAGGCGGCGCGAGCACTCAAAGGTTTGCCCGGCATACGGAAGATCGTCATCGAGCAGGTATGGGAGCCGGCCTGGTCGCCGCTCATGGTATCTCCCGAAGGGCGCAGCGGGCTATTCCCCTCGTATGGCTGAATCCGTATCGCCGCAAACGCGCGTCCGGCGGCGCTTTCCTTTGCTGATCGCGGCCGTCGCGGCCCTCATTGCCGGCCTCTGGACGGGTCTCGTCCGGATAGGGTGGGTTGGACTGCACCGGCCTCCCCTAACACCGATTAGCCACGGTCCGCTGATGATCGGCGGATTTCTGGGAACGCTGATCTCTCTGGAACGAGCCGTGGCATTGGGAAGCCGGTGGGCCTTCACGGGCCCGATTCTGACGGGTATAGGGGCCGTGTTCTTGCTGGCTCTCCCGATGAGCCCGGCAGGTGCGCTTCTGATGACGGCCGGCAGCGGTGTACTCGTTGCGATTTTCGGCGCGGTATCCGTCCGCGGCCGGCCGGTTTTTCTGTACGTTATGGCCCTGGGGGCTGTGTGCTGGTTGATCGGCAACCTGCACTGGCTGTTCGGGGCTTCGCTGTACGAGGTGGCGCCGTGGTGGGCGGCCTTTCTCGTTCTAACTATTGCCGGGGAGCGCCTCGAACTGAGCCGGGTGTTGCTGTACGCTCCCGCCGCACAGCAAGTGTTTCTCGGAGCCGTTTTCGTGTTTCTATGCGGGGTACTGGTTTTCCTTGTCCGCCCGGACGCCGGGCATCGGGTGGCCGGAATAGGACTTTCATTGCTGGCGGTATGGCTCGGCTACTACGACGTTGCCCGGTATACCATCAGGCGACACGGCCTTACCCGCTTCATTGCGGTCTCCCTGCTGTCCGGGTATGTCTGGTTATTCGCCGGGGGAATCATCGCCGCATCCGTCGCATGGGCTCCGGCAGGGCCGTTATACGACGCCACATGGCACGCCGTCTTCGTGGGGTTCGTGTTCAGCATGATCTTCGGCCACGCGCCGATCATTTTCCCCTCCATCCTGGGTGTTTCGGTGTTTTACCGTCCTCGGTTCTACGTACATCTCGGGCTGCTGCATCTTTCGTTGCTGCTCCGGATAGTGGGAGACCTGGCCGGATTGGCCGGGCTTCGACGGTTCGGGGGGCTGCTCAATGCGGCCGCTGTGTTGCTGTTTCTCGGGAGCACGGCGGCGGCCGTCCTCTCCACGGTACGGGCGGATCGTCTTGCGAATTCCGGATGAACCCGGCCGCACCGGCTGGTGACGACGTTTGCCCGCCTTTCTGCCTCGGGTCTGGTTGCAGCCCTCCAACCACGCAGGTATCTTATCGGTCCATCCCGACGTGCCCCTTTTACTTGTTTTCGCCAGACCATGAACTTCTCCTTCCTTCCGCCGCGCGACCAGATCGTCCTCATCATGGCCCAGATTTACTCGGCCGGCATGACGACGACCTCCGGCGGCAACATCTCGATTCACGAGGGCAACGGCGACATCTGGATCACACCCGCCGGCGTCGACAAGGGAAGTTTGCGGCCCCGGGATGTGGTGTGCGTCCGGCAGGACGGCTCCGTCGATGGACTGCATCGCCCCTCCTCCGAGCTGCCCTTCCACCGGGCCATCTATCAGCGACGCCCGGATCTGAAGGCCATCGTACACGCTCACCCGCCCGCGCTCGTGTCGTTCAGCATCGTGCGCCGGTCGCCGGATACCCGCGTCATTCCCCAGGCGAAGGAGGTGTGCGGACCCGTCGGCTACGCCCGGTACGAACTGCCCGGCAGCGAAGAGCTGGGCCTCAGCATCGCCCGGGAGTTTGAAGCCGGTTTCAATGCCGTCGTCATGGAGAACCACGGCACCGTCGTCGGCGGCAGTACGCTCGCAAGGGCTTTCCAGCGGTTCGAGACGCTGGAGTTCTGCGCCCGTACGGTTATCAAGGCCAACACCATCGGGAGGGAGCACGTGCTCAGCGACGAACAGGTAAAGCAGTTCGAGCAACAAAAAGATCACTTCCTACCGGAGATGGAAACCGTCGAACACCCGGCCGACGAACGCACGCTGCGGGCGGAGATCTGCAAATTCGTGGACCGAGCCTGCCGCCACAAACTGATGATTTCCACCTTCGGCACGGTAGCCGTGCGGTGGCGGGAAAACGACTTCCTAATTACCCCGACCGGGGTGGATCGACGCCGACTGCGCCCGGAGGAAATCGTGCAGATCCGCAACGGCCGCAGAGAGCCCGGCAGGTTGCCCAGCCGCGCGGTACGCCTCGTCCGGGATATCTTCGAGGGCCACCCTGAGATAAATTGCGTCATTGCCACGCAGCCGCCGAACGCTATGGCCTTTTGTATCTCCGGCCGCTCCATGGATACGCGCACCATCCCTGAAAGCTACATCCTGCTGAAGGACATCCCGATGGCCGCCTACGATAGTCCGTTCGGGGGAAATCCGGATATTCCGGGCCGCATCTCGAAAAAGGCGCCCATCGTCCTTATCGAGAACCACGCGGTCCTCGTTACCGGAAGCTCGTTGCTCGATACATTCGATCGGCTCGAAGTAGCGGAGTTCAGCGCCCGATCGCTGGTCAACACCGTTCCCCTCGGCGAGATGGTGCCCATAGGCGAGCAGGAAATCGAGGATCTGAAACGGAAGTTTCTACCCGGTGATCTGTAAAAGCCCGAACCGCACTGGAGACGAAATCCGTGGCTTACCCGTTAGGAAGGGGGCCTGCCGTACGCACCGAGGAGCGCCGCGTGATCAGATTAACCGGCAGCACAACCTTCCGGGGGGAATAGTCGGCCCCATTGATCCGCTCCAGCAGCATCTCGGTTGCGATGCGTCCGATTTCCGCAGCGGGTTGGGCGGCTACCGTAAGGAACGGGTCCACCAGCGCGGCCGACTCGATATCGTCTACGCAGGCGAGGGCGAAATCTTCGGGTACGCGCAGCCCTAGCTCCCGCGCGGCCGCCAGTACGCCCACCGCCACCTTGCTGTTGGCCGCCAGTATGGCCTGAGGTATTTCGCCGAGCGTTGCCAGCCGGCGGAGTGTCTCCTCTCCGCTGGCGTAATTATACCCGCCCAGGTAGATGCGGGGTGTCAGGTGGTGTTCGTCCATGACCGATCGGTACCCGCGCAGCCGCTGCTCGAGCGAAGATACGCCTTCAGGCCCGCCTACGAAGGCGATGTCCCGATATCCCTGTCCCACGAGGTGCCGCGTCAACAACCGCCCCCCTTCATGCGAGTCGCCCACTACGGTATCGAGCTCCGCCTCCGGAATCTCCCGATCCACCAGAACGACCGAGATGGTATGGTTCCTCAGCAGCGCCAGCGGCTTGACGGTATTCTGAGCCGGCGCCAGAATCACTCCGTCCACACGGTGGGCGATGAGGGCGTGAAGCAATTTGTGCTCTTTCTCTACGGTCTCATTGTAGTTGGCCAGCAGAAGGGAATAGCCGCGAAGTTGGGCCGTGGCTTCTACTCCCTGCATCATGCTGGTATAAAACGTCGCCGTGATGTCCGGAACCACGAGCGCTATGATGCCGGTTCGGCCGCTGTTCAGACTGCGAGCCGCCGCATTGGGAACGTACTCCAGCTGCTGTACGGCTCGCTCCACCCGGCGGCGGGTGCCTGCGGCAAGGAGTTCCGGCTTGCGGAAGAAGCGAGTGACGCTGGCATGACTGACGCCCGCCAGCCGGGCTACGTCATGAATGGTTGCTCTGGCCATAGCTGTCTACCGATCGAATAGCCCCCGGCTGAGGCACCGCCTGCCGGAAGTAATGGAGGTCGAATTAATGTTATGCATAACGGTTGCTTATCATCTGATCATAAAGTATATATTCTCACAAAAGGTTGCGACCGGATCGGAAGCGATTTTTTCACTCTTTCCGACGGCATGAATTTCTGGTAGGCTGCGGTCGCGCTGAATCCGGTATGTTAACGATAACTCTGGCTTAAACCCCTACCCGGTATGACATCGCAAGAAAGGAGCAAAAGGATCACGCTTATAGCCAGCGGCGACCTTCGCCTGTCGGCCAATCGGAACTGCTGGCCGGAGCAGGAAAAAATGGAATCCGCCGTCATTCGTGCGATCGAGGCGGAAGGGTATGAAATAGCGCGCGGCCACCCGTATGATCCCCTGAAGCGCCACGGTTTCATCGACAGCCAGACTTACGGCCGGGAGGTGTTCAAAAGCATCGATCCGGATGCACCGCTCGTCATCGCGTTCTCGGCGTGGCAGTATTCCCATCACGTGTTGCACGGGCTAACGACCCACCGCGGCCCGATTCTTACGGTGGCCAACTGGAGCGGTACGTGGCCCGGACTCGTCGGCATGTTGAACCTGAACGGGTGTATGGCTAAGGCCGGCATCTCGTACAGCACCCTCTGGAGCGAGGATTTTTCCGACGACGCGTTCAAGGCGGGATTGCGGTCGTGGCTGACCGAAGGCAAGGTCCAGCACGATACGAGCCATGTACGGCCCGCGAAGGACATGGAATTGCCGGCCGAAGCCCGGGATCTCGGTGAAAGGCTGGCCGGAGACATCAAGCGCGACAAAGCCATCATGGGCGTTTTCGACGAAGGGTGCATGGGGATGTACAATGCCATCATCCCGGATGAACTGCTCCATGCAACCGGTGTGTTCAAGGAACGCCTGAGCCAGAGCGCCCTGTATTACGAGGTGACGCAAACCTCCGATGAGGAAGCCCGAAGGGTGTACGCATGGCTGCGGGAGAAAGGGATGACCTTCGATCTCGGAACGGATGAAGAGAACGAACTGACGGAAGCGCAGGTGCTCGCTCAGTGCAAAATGTACATTGCCGCGCTCCGCATCGCCGACGATTTCGGCCTCGACACCGTCGGGATTCAGTACCAGCAGGGATTGAAGGATCTGCTTCCGGCAAGCGACCTCGTAGAAGGCATACTGAACAATACCGACCGCCCTCCGGTGTACTCGCGTGATGGAAAGCGTGAGCTGTACCCCGGTGAACCACTGCCTCACTTCAACGAGGTGGACGAGTGCGCGGGACTGGACGGCCTGATAACGTATCGCCTCTGGAAGGCCCTGGGCTATCCCCCGGAAAATACGCTTCACGATCTCCGCTGGGGCGATCCGTACGATGGGGAATTCGTCTGGGTTTTCGAGATCTCCGGAGCCGTGCCGCCGGAGCACTTCGCGGAAGGGTACCGGGGGGCGCGAAGTGAACGGCAGGCGAATATGTATTTCCGGCTCGGCGGCGGGACGATAAAAGGCATCAGCAAGCCGGGAGAAATCGTCTGGAGTCGTATCTTCGTGGAGGCCGGCAAACTGAAAGCCGACATCGGCCGCGCCCGCGTCGTGGAACTGCCCCTGGAGGAAACCGAACGGCGCTGGCGTCTCACCACCCCCCAGTGGCCGATCATGCACGCCGTCACCTACGGCGTCACCCGCGACCAGATGATGGCCCGGCACAAAGCCAACCACATCCAGGTAGCGTACGCCCCGAGCCCGGAGGCGGCAAACAAAGCGCTGGCCGCCAAGGTGGCCATGCTTCAGGCGATGGGCATCGAGGTATCGGTTTGTGGGGATCAGACGGGATTGTAAAACGGAGGGATATTGTGGTTATGGAGAAGGAACAGGTCCGAAAACAACTGCTCGAATTGGCCGCCGATGCGGGAGACAGCCGCCACATGGCCATCCTCGGGGAAGGCAACATATCGGCGAGTATCGACGAGCGGTACTTCCTGGTGAAAGCCAGCGGAACCCGCATCTCGGCCTTGAAACCGGAGCACCTCGTCGAGGTGGATGCGAAACCACTCCGTGAAGCGCTCAAGGGTGAGTCTTCCTATCGGGACGAAGAAATCGAGCAGATGATGCTCGACGCCCGGGTAGATCGGGAGGCGCTCAAACCATCCGTGGAATCGTTGTTCCATGCCTGGTTTCTCGCCTTGCCCGGCGTGAACTTCGTCGGACATACCCACGCCATCGCCGTCAATCAGATCCTGTGCTCGCCGCGCGTGCAGGATTTCGCCACGAAGCGCCTCATCCCGGACCAGGTCGTCTACTGTGGGGCCGAATCCGTCGTGGTGCCCTACGTCGATCCGGGTATGGTGCTCGCCCGCCGTATTGCCACGGAAGTGGAACGGTTCACGGAACGAACGGGGCGAACGCCCAAGACGATCCTCATGGAAAACCACGGCATCATCGGGCTGGGTAAAACCCACACGGATGTAATCGCGGCCCTGTCGATGGCCGAGAAGTCGGCCCGCATCTTTCTGGGGGCTGCCGCTTTGGGCGGACCGGTGTTCATGGACGAGGAACAAGTACACCGGATCGACGGCCGCATGGACGAGCACTACCGGCAGCGGATGCTCTCCGCCTGATCCTCTTCGAACCCTCTGCACGATAGCACGCTTTCGCTCGGCCATACGATAGGGAGGAGAGCGTGCTTTATGGCCGATTGGCTGCAACCCTCATGAGCAAAACCCTGGTTCGGAATGCGCACGAAGAAGGCCCGGTGGATGTGGCCTCCGGCAACATTCCCGTGGTGCCTCGTCCGTATTTGCTTCCGTTCATCCTGCTGACGAGCCTGTTCGCCCTCTGGGGCCTGGCCAACAACATGACGGATGTGCTGCTGGCGACGTTCAAGCGCATCATGAGCATGACGGACTTCCAGACCTCCTGGATTCAGCTGGCCTTTTACGGTTCGTACTTCGTACTGGCCCTGCCGGCAGCGCTTTTCATCCGGAAGTTTTCGTACAAAGCCGGGGTGCTGCTGGGCCTGGGGATGTTTGCCGTCGGGGCGCTGCTGTTTTACCCGGCCAGCCATACCATGGTGTACGGTCACTTCCTGGTTGCGCTGTTCATCCTGGCAGGAGGGCTGTCCGTCCTCGAGACGAGCGCCAATCCGTATGCCATCATCATGGGTCCGGCGGAAACCGCAACCCGCAGGCTGAACCTGGCCCAATCGTTCAACCCGCTCGGGTCGATTACGGGGGTGCTCATCGGCAAGTTGTTCATCCTGAAGCACCTGAACCAGGCGAGCGCCGCCGACCGGGCGCAGATGACCGCCGAGCAACTCGGGCAGATCCAGCAGGCCGAGCTTAACGCCGTCATGGGACCCTATGTGACGACCGCACTCATTATCGTGGTGGTCTGGCTGCTGATCGCGTTCAACACGTTTCCACATGCAAAAGAATCGGACGCATTCAGCCTGCGGGCTACTCTGGGGCGACTGTTCCGGCAGAAGCATTACACCCGCAGCGTGATCGCCCAGTTTTTTTACGTAGGAGCGCAGATTGGCGTATGGTCGTTTACCATACGCTACGTTATGCAAAACCTGGGGCTCGACGAGGACGGCGCTTCGAGCTATTACCTCGCTTCGATCATCCTCTTTTCGGCAAGTCGATTCGTTTTCACGGGCCTCATGAAGTACTTCGCTCCGCACGTACTGCTCTGGGCCGCCGCCGCGCTGGGCGGGCTGCTTTCGCTGGTTGCAGCGCTTACAGGGGGCATGGTCGGAGCCATTGCCGTTGTCTGTATCTCGGGCGCTATGTCGCTCATGTTCCCCACCATCTACGGGCTGGGCATCCACGGCCTGGGCGACGACACCAAGATCGCGGCCTCCGGACTGGTCATGGCGATTCTCGGCGGAGCGGTGCTTACGGCCGTCATGGGCCTCGTTTCGGATGGGTTCGGTATCCACGCCGCCTATCTGGTTCCGGTGGCCTGCTTTGCGGTGATCGCCTACTTCGGCCTGAAAGGATACAGAGCGGACGCTCCGGCAGCGGCCGGCTAAATTTCCAACGAAGCAGGAGGGGGGTGCGTATGGGATTTGGTGAACGTACGGGTTGGCTCCTGATTGTATTGAACCTGGCCCTATCGATCTCGCTCCGGGCGCAGGCGGATCCGGACTGGCGTAACATCCGAAACGGATACATCATTCCGGATGAACACTATGCCGACCAGCCATACGTCGTTCGCAACGCCGAGGGCTCGTGGACGGTCGTGATGACGACCGGCAGCGGCGTGGAGGGAGCAGCCGGTCAGCACGTCGTTTCGCTCGTCAGCGACGACCACGGAGTTACCTGGAGCGGCCCCTATCCCATCGAACCGCCGGGACCGCCGGAAGCATCCTACGTCGTACCGCTGCAAACGCCCACCGGCCGGCTTTTCGCTTTTTACAATCACAATACCGACAACCTTCGTGAAGTCCGGCGCGTCGATGGCGGAGTGTACACGCGGGTAGATACCCAGGGTCGCTTCGTGTTCAAGTACAGCGACGATGGCGGGAGGACATGGTCCGATCGCCGCTACGAAGTTCCCGTGCGAATCTTCCGGATCGACCGGGAAAACGTATACAACGGTGAGATCCGCTTTTTCTGGACCGTCGGAAAGCCGTTTACCCACGAGGGAGCGGCCTTCGTGCCATTGCATAAAGTAGGCGACTTCGGTCCGGGCTTTATGGTGGAAAGCGAAGGCGTGCTGCTCAAAAGCCCTAACCTGTTGAGCGAGCTCGATCCGGAGAAAATCACCTGGGAAACGCTTCCCGATGGCGACACCGGACTGCGCACCCCGGCCGGGGGCGGGCCCATTGCCGAGGAGCAGAGCTATGTGGTGCTCAGCGACGGCTCGTTCTTTGCGGTCTACCGCTCGGTGGATGGGTATCCGGTGAGCAGCTACTCCCGCGACGGGGGGCATACCTGGGAGCCGCCCCGGTATCTTACCTATGCCGACGGTCGCAAGATCAAACATCCACGCGCCGCAAACTTCATCTGGAAAACCTCAGACGGAAGGTACCTGTACTGGTTTCATAACCACGGAGGCCGCTTCATTCAGGAGGGCCTCCGGAGTCAGGGGTCTTACTTTCCCTACCGCCATCGGAATCCGGCGTGGGTCAGCGCCGCCGTCGAAGTCGATGGGCCCCATGGAAAAGTGCTAAGGTTTACCCAGCCGGAAGTCCTCCTTTACGACGACGACCCCTGGATCCGGATGAGCTATCCCGACCTCATCGAAGATGCCGGATGGTTTTACATTACCGAGACTCAGAAAGACGTCGCCCGGATACACCCACTGGATTCCCAGCTTCTGGAACGGCTATGGAATCAGTTCGAATTGAACGCCGTTGCCCGCGATTCGCTCGTACTTGAGCTTTTCGCTCCGCTGCCTTCTGAAACGGTCATGCCCGCGCTTCCACGGTTTACGGAACTGGACTGGTCCCGCGCCGACCACGGCACGCGGCAGACGCGCCACGGCTTTACCATCGATCTGGCCGTTACGCTTCCCTCCCTGGAACCGCATCTTGTACTGCTCGATAGCCGCAATGAACAGGGGGAGGGGATCTTGCTGGAAACCGCCGAAGAAGGATCGTTGCGGATAACACTCAGCGACGGCCGGACGGTAAACTCGTGGTCTTCCGACCCCGATGTGCTCCAGCCAAACCGCCTGCACCGGGCAACGGTTATCGTGGACGGCGGCCCGCACATTATCTCGTTTGTCACCGACGGTCGGCTGAACGATGGGGGAGAAAGCCGCCAGTTCGGGTGGGGGCGGTTTAGTCCGGCGCTCGAACACGCCGGCCTTGGGGGAACCCTGCGGGTGGCTCCGGGTCTTGGCGGTATCGTTAAACAATTAAGGATATACGGCAGGGCGCTCTCCGTATCCGAGGCGATCGGCAATCAACGGGCCGGGAGCCCTTGAAACGGCTCCTCGATGGTCCCCGTTCTCTCAAACGACTCATGGAACACGATTTGCGTTATATCACCATGAACACCGCGCCGCGCTGGCTCCGGATCCTGGTCTGGGTCATCCTGCTCTCTGCGGCTGTGCCGGACCGGGTTTGGGCGCAGGATCGCCCCAACATCCTTTTCCTCTTCGCGGACGACCAGCGGGCCGATGCCTTCGGCGCGTCCGGAAACCCGTATATCCGGACGCCGAATATCGACCGGCTTTCCGGCGACGGGTTTACGTTCCGCCGGGCCTACATTATGGGCGGCAACCAGGGGGCCGTTTGCGCTCCGAGCCGGGCTATGCTCATGAGCGGCCGGCAGCTGTTCCGCGTTTTCGACCAACTGGATACGGTACGGACCTTCCCGCAAACACTGCGCGAGAGCGGATACATTACGTTCGGAACGGGGAAGTGGCACCAGAGCCCGGCCTCGTTCGAAAAAAGCTTCAGCCGGGGGAAGAACGTCTTTCTGGGCGGTATGGCCGATCATTACGCCACCCCCATGCGCGACCTGGAGGCCAACGGGCGTCTGGGCGAGCCGACGAGCAAAGGCTTCTCCACCACCCGGTTTGCCGACGCGGCGGTCGAGTTTCTGGAAGGCTATGCCGCCTCGGGTGAGGAGGCTCCGTTCCTGGCGTATGTGTCCTTCACGGCCCCTCACGACCCCCGCACACCGCCTTCGCCCTTCGACCGGTTGTACGCGCCCCAATCCCTGCCGCTTCCTCCCGATTTTCTGGCGGTGCACCCCTTTCATAACGGTTGGATGACCGGCAGGGATGAACAATTGGCCCCATGGCCCCGCACCACGGAGGTCATACGGGCGCAGTTAGCCGAGTATTACGGCCTGATGAGCCATCTGGATGCCGAGATCGGCCGCATCCTCGAAACGCTCCACGAGAAAGGGCTGGATCGGAACACCATCGTCATTTACGCGGCGGATAACGGCCTCTCCCTGGGTAGCCACGGGTTGTTGGGCAAGCAAAACCTGTACGAACACAGTACGCACGTACCGCTATTCATTACCGGGCCGGGTATCCCCAGAGGCGATTCCGATGCGTTCGTCTACCTGTACGACCTGTTTCCGACCATCACTCGACTTGCTTCCGTGGCTACCCCGTTGGATCTCGACGGGCAGGACCTCTCGCCGCTATGGGAAGGCGCACGGCAGGAAATCCGTTCGAGTGTGTTTACAGTCTATGAAAACCTGCAACGGGCCGTCCGGGACGACCGGTGGAAGCTGATTCGATATCCCAAATTGCACCACACGCAATTGTTCGATCTGGAACACGACCCCTACGAACTGAACGATCTGGCCGCCGATCCGGACCACTCGGAGCAACTCCTCCGCCTGACGGCCCTGCTCGAAAAGTGGCAGGCCGCAACCGGAGACCAGTTGCCCCTTACCGCTCCCACCAGGGATTCCATGGAGTTCGATTACAGCCGAATCACCCGTCAGCCCGATCAATGGCAGCCGGAATCCGTCAGGAAAAAGTACTTCGGAAAATAAACGGACGTCCCATTCGTTCTCCGGGAAACGTCCACAAACAGGAATGTCATGAAAACCATCTACCTGCTTCTCCTTGGGGCCCTTTTATGGCCCGCCGCCGGATACGCCCAGCAACCCGCTCAGGAAACGAAGGCCCAACGCGACGAGCGAATGCAATGGTGGCGCGATGCCAAATTCGGCATGTTCATCCACTGGGGCGTGTATTCCGTACCTGCCGGCACCTATGAAGGCGAACAGATCAGCGGCATCGGCGAGTGGATCATGCGCAACGCCAAAATCCCCGTAGCTACATATCGCTCCTACGCCCGCTCATTCAACCCCGTCGAGTACGACCCGGAGGCGTGGGCCGACCTGGCGGAGGAGGCCGGGATGCGCTACATCGTCATTACCTCCAAACACCACGACGGGTTCGCGCTGTTTCCATCGGACGTAACCGACTGGGACGTGGCGGATGCCACCCCCTACGGCAAGGACCTGATCGGTCCGCTGGCCGAGGCGGCGCGAGATAACGGCCTGAAATTCGGGCTGTACTATTCGCAGGCGCAGGACTGGACGCATCCCGGCGGGGCAAAGGCTAACATGAAAGAAGGCGAAGGGTGGGACGAAATCCACAAGGGAAGCTTCGATGCGTACCTCAAGGAAATCGCGGCGCCCCAGACGCGCGAGATTCTCACCCGCTACAAGCCGGACGTGCTCTGGTGGGATACGCCGACCTGGATGAATCAGGAACGCGCCGACCTGCTCCGGCCGCTGCTGGGCCTCTGCCCGGATATCATCACGAATAACCGGCTCGGGTATTACCCCGGCGACACCGAAACCCCGGAACAGTTCGTGCCGGCTACCGGCTATCCCGGGCGCGACTGGGAAGTCTGCATGACGATGAACGACACCTGGGGCTTCAAATCCTATGATACCAACTGGAAGAGCACCGAGGACTTGCTGCACAAGCTGGTCGATATCGTCAGCAAGGGCGGCAACTTCCTGCTCAACGTGGGACCCACGCCGGAAGGAGCCATCCCGCAGGCCAGCATCGACCGGCTGAAAGCCATCGGCCGCTGGATGGATGTCAACGGCGAGGCGATTTACGGCACGTCGGCCAGCCCGTTTCCCTATCTCTCCTGGGGCCGCGCCACCCGGAAAGGCCAGACGCTTTACCTCCACGTATTCGACTGGCCCTCCGACGGCAGGCTGCATGTCCCGCTATCCAACAAAGTGCAGACGGCCTACCTCCTGACCGATCCCGGGAAAAAGATTCCCGTCAGTCAGGAAGGCAACCGCACCACGCTCGACGTTCCCCGGACCGCTCCCGACCCGATCGTTTCCGTCGTGGCGTTGCAATTCGAGGGCGAACCGGCCGTACTGTTGCCGCCTGCCCTGAACAAGCCGGCCCGGGCCTCAGCGTCGCCCGTGGCCGATAATGCCCCGGCGAAGGCCTTCGACGGCGACCCCAACACCTTCTGGACGGCCGGTGAAAACGATACAAGCGGCTGGCTCGAAGTGGACCTCGGCAAGCCGACCCCCATCGGCCACGTTTCCATAGCCGTGCCGTGGCGCCCGTGGGTGGACCGCAGCCTGAACTTCGAGTTGCAGGTAAAGGAGGGCGGCGCTTGGAAAACGGCAACGTCCGGTAATGTGGATGGCCAAGGATTCAGTAAAACCTTCCCACCCGTTATCGGGCAGGTGTTCCGCCTGCACATCCCCGAAGCCAAGGGAGCGCCGGCCGTGAGCGAACTCATTCTGTTCAGTCCGGAGTGACCCTTCGTTGAGCCGTCAGCCCGCCTCCGGATGAACCCCGGGGCGGGCTGTCGAGAAAGTACATGCAACACATCCGCTTTTTGCTTCAGATCGTCGTTCTCGGCGGAGCGCTCGTATCGACCGTTGCCTCATGCGCAGCCGAGCCTCAGGAGCGTCCGAACATCGTCCTGATCCTTGCCGACGATATGGGTTACGGAGACCCCGGCATATATAACCCGGCCTCTCGCGTTCCAACGCCCGCTATCGACCGGCTCGCTCGGGAAGGGATGCGCTTTACCGATGCCCATACCCCTTCATCGGTATGCACGCCCACCCGGTACGGGCTGCTTACCGGCCGGTACGCCTGGCGCAGCCGGCTCAAGAAAGGTGTGCTGTACGGCTACGACCGCAGCCTCATCGAACCGGGTCGCCCGACCATCGCTTCGTTCCTCAAGCAATCAGGCTACCACACCGCCGCCATCGGGAAATGGCATCTCGGCTTTCAGGATTACGACCCCGCAAATCCGGAGGCCCCTGTCGATTACTCCCGGTTGTTGCGCCCTGGCCCGGTTAGCGTCGGGTTCG
>CBDUBS010000023.1:0-29424 GCA_965365445.1 uncultured bacterium
CCGACATCCGGCCGGTAACGGGCGATCCGTTGTGGGTATCGCCCGGCGGCGCCGGTGACGGGTTTCCCACCTTGAGCGCCTACCAGCTTCAGCCTGGTTCACCCTGCATCGATGCCGGCGTATCGATTCCCGGCTCGGGCGGCCGCGACATGTTAGGCCATGTGGTCCCGGCGGGGCCGCATCCCGATTGCGGAGCCTTCGAATACGGAGCGACCGCTGCATCGAGATGAGCGCACGCCCGGCCTTCAGTGAGCCTCCTCCGAAAATACCTCACTGAATTTCTGCCGCTGCTGCCGGTCGCCGAACATCAGCAACTCGGAGCCTTCCGAAAGCACGGTTGAAGCAGAGGGGTTGCTGATGAATCGCCCGTTTTGTTGAATGGCAACCACGGTAAGCGAAGTCCGGGCGCCAATGCCGCTTTCAGCCAGCGTTTTCCCCTGCAATGAGGCGGGAAGCACCGTCGAAAACAGGTCTACCCCCTCCCCGATAACGATGAGCTGGCGGCCTTTGAGGAGCGAAAAAGTCGCCTGAACCCCGAGCGAGGCGGAACCGAGGACGAGGTCGGCGCCCGCCCGGTGGATGGCCTCGATGTTGCGCTCGTGCGTGATGCGGCTGACGATGCGCATTTCCGGATTCATGCGCCGGCAGTGTGAAGCCAGAAAAATGTTCATCGCATCGTCGCTGGTCGTCAACACTACCGAGGGCGCTTCCCGTATGCCGGCCTCGATCAGCACCTGCGGATCCGTGGCATCCCCCAGTATGACGTGCCGGCATACCTTGCGGGCGCGTTCGTACAGAGCGGGGTCCTTCTCGATGAGATGGACCGGAATGTCTTTCCGCTCCAGGGAACGCACCGCTGCAATGCCGACCGGACCGGCGCCAATAACCGGGACGGGGTTGGGATTGTAGTCATAGATGGTCAGCAAATAGTCGAGCTCTTCCAGTTGTTCGGCCGTGCCGATGACCACCGGCACGCTTCCCGGCGTAAGCGGCATATCGGGCCGCGCCGGATGCAGCCGGCCTCGCTGCCAGACGGCTACGATATTTACGCCCACCGCCTCACGAAGGCGTGTTTCCCGGATCGTCTTGCCCTCCATAGGGGTCATGTGGACGGGTAGCTCGGCAATGTGTAAATCCTGGTAGCGGCCAAGCACATGGGATTGGGCGTGGGAAGCATTCACCCGGTTGGCCAGTTGCTCGCCCAGCCATCGGTTGAGCGGCAGAACGTGCGTGGCGCCGCTCAATTCCAGAATCTCTACGGCCGATTCCATCCTGGCCAGTGCGGCAATCGGGGTTTCGGGAGCCGCTTCCCGAACGGTCAGGATGATGTTGGTATTTTCCGGATCGTCCAGGTTGGCCAGCACGAGCCGGGCCTTGTCCGCGCGCAGGGCCTCGTATGTCTCCCGGTTGTCAAACTCGCCTACCACTACCGAAATGCCGTCCAGATACAGGTGAGCGGCCGTCTCCAGGTCCGGCTCGATCACGTAGTAAGGGATTCCTTCCTGCTCCAGTAAACGCAGAAAACCAGCGGCCAGCTCGTTGTACGCGCAGATGATGACATGGCCTTCGGCGCCGGCGGGAACTTCCCTCGGTGTATTCTTGCGGAGCTGGGCCTCCACGAGCGGCGTGTAGAGGTATCGGATGAACGTGAACGGCAGCACCACGAAAATCGTCACGATGCCCGTCATGAGCACCACGAGGCTGAATACCCGCCCCAGATCGGAGACGAATACGACGTCTCCGTACCCCAGGGTCGTCATGGTGGTGAGGGTCCAGTAAAACCCCGTGATCCAGGAATACCGCGACCCCTCCAGGTGCGCGAGGACCTGAAACAGCACCGAGAAGACCAGGATGACAACGATCAATCCCAGAACGAACTGCCCGAGCGCCCAGACGTTACGCCGGACCTTGCGGTCCTCCAGAAGATGATGCCAGACGGTGCGCGGGCGGTTCATGGCGGGGAGCAGGGTCTGCGGGCGCCATTCATCGTAGGGCTACCCATCGGATCGCGTTGCCGACCAGGCGGCGGTAGGACGGATGCTGATGCGCCGGGGTACCGTGCCCGAGTTGCAGATATACCACGCGCGATCGGTCGTACGGACTGACCCATGCAATCGGACGATCTGCTTTCGGATGATCGGTTTCGAGCAACACATCGACCTTCGGAGAAATCCACATCCCTTTGTACGTCTCGTCGTAAACCTCGAACGGCCCTATGCCCTCCGTAACCGGATGGCGAAGCACCGGCCGGACCCGGATGGTTTCATCGTGCGCGTACGTGGAGGCGGGCAACCCGTCCGCCGGTCGCTCCAGGTAACGCCCCCCGATTACCGTCTCGTACCACCACGGCCACGTATAGGCGTAGTTCACGATAGCGTGATGCATCGCTACCATGCCCTTTCCGCTTTCCAGAAACGCCCGCAGGTTGCGGCGGCCGGTTTCGTCCAGATCTTTCGACATATCGTACAGCACGATCACGTCGTATTTCTCCCGCACATCCGATTTGAACGCCTCGGTGTTCGAGGGTGCATGGTCCCAGGTAATGCCCGATAAGGATTCGAAAACGGAATAAAACGACGTGGGGTAGGGATGCCCTCCCGTAACCACGAGCACCCGTATGGGCGCACCTTCACCGGCTGCACCCGCCCCGGGAGTCCGTGAGGAGCGGCACGCTGAAAAGGCCGGCAGCGCCGCCAGGAGGGCTAACAGGATGACCTTCGTTCGAATCGGCATCGGCAGGCACCGTTTCTGTATCGATGGGGTATGCGAAAGATAGGGTGAAGCGCTTCGGAAAGGAACGCGGAATCGTCAAGAAGGTATTCCGAATCATGTGACGAACCGTTCCTCTTCATCGCTTCGTTTGGTTTCGCGGCGATGCGCTATGCCACATCTGAGTCGGGGACCGTTATGCAAAGAGTCCTGTTTGGAGTGTTTGTTATGACCATCATCAGTATCCCGGCTACAGCCCAGCCGGCGCCGCCAATCGCCCGTGAAATACCTTTCCGAATCGAAAAACACGGACACGTCCGGACTGATCCATACTACTGGCTGAACGATCGCGATAATCCGGATGTCATCGCCTATCTCGAAGCCGAAAACGCCTATACCGAGGCGATGACGGCGCATACCGGCAAACTGCAAAAGACGCTTTTCGAGGAATTCCGGGCCAGAATGAAAGAGGACGACGCCTCGCCACCGTACCGGAAGAAAGACTACTGGTATTACACGCGCTATGAAACCGGGAAGGAATACCCGGTCTACGCCCGGCGCAAATCGACGCTGGAAGCGCCCGAAGAGGTAATGCTCGACGTAAATCAGGCGGCCGGAGGGTTCGATTATTACAATGTAGGTGCTCTGTCGGTAAGCACCGATCAGCGCCTGATGGCCGTCGCGTCCGATACGATGGGCCGCCGGGTGTACACGATCCGTTTCAAAGACCTGGCGACGGGCGAAATACTCCCCGACGTGATCTCGGAAACAACGCCCAACATCGCCTGGGCAAACGACGACAAGACGTTGTTCTACAGCCGTCAGGATCCGCAAACGCTCCGGAGCTTCCGCATATACCGGCATGAACTGGGCACGGACCCCGCCGGCGATGTGCTCGTGTACGAGGAACCCGACGAAACCTTCAGCGCCTTCGTCCGAAAAACCAGATCGGAAAAATACCTGCTCATCGGATCGGTTTCCACCCTGAGCACCGAGTATCGCTATGCCGAAGCCGACCGCCCGGCGGGCGAATTCCGGGTTATCCTGCCGCGAGAGCCCGACCACGAATACCACCCGGACCACTTCGGAGACGATTTCCTCCTTCGGACCAACTGGCAGGCGAAAAACTTCCGCCTCATGCGCACTCCCGTAGGGTCAACCGATAAATCCGGCTGGTCCACGGTCATCCCGCATCGAGAGGACGTGCTCCTGGAAGACTTCGATGTGTTCCGGAACCACCTGGTGCTTACCGAGCGGAAGGATGGCCTCATTCGCCTGCGCGTGCGCTCCTGGACGGGGGAAGGGGAGCATTACATCGATTTCGGAGAGCCCGCGTACCTGGCTTACGTAGGTACGAATCCCGAGTTCGATACCAATCTGTTGCGCTTCGGCTATACCTCCATGACGACGCCCAACTCGACGTACGAGTACGACATGGCGACCCGCGAGCGGACGCTGATCAAGCGCGATCCCGTCCTCGGCGATTTCGACCCCGATGACTACGTAACGGAGCGGTTGTACGCACCGGCCCCGGACGGCACGCCCGTTCCGATCTCGCTCGTTTATCGGAAGGGAACGCGAAAGGAGGGCCCTGCTCCCCTCGTCCTCTACGGATATGGTTCTTATGGCTTCAGCATCGATCCCCGGTTCAGCATTACCCGGTTGAGCTTGCTGGACCGTGGGTTCGTTTACGCCATCGCGCACATACGAGGGGGCGAAGAAATGGGTCGGCCCTGGTATGAAAGTGGAAAACTCCTGAGTAAAAAGAACACGTTTACCGATTTCATTGCCGCAGGTGAGTATCTCGTTGCCGACGGGTACGCCGATCCGCAACGCCTCTTTGCGATGGGCGGCAGCGCCGGGGGGCTGCTGATGGGCGCCGTAATCAATATGCGCCCGGATCTGTTCAAAGGGGTAATCGCTGCCGTGCCGTTCGTGGACGTGGTAACGACCATGCTGGATGATACCATTCCACTCACCACCTCGGAGTACGACGAATGGGGCAACCCGAACGATAAGACGTATTACGACTACCTCCTGTCGTACTCGCCTTACGACAACGTCGAGAAAAAAGCATACCCCAACCTTCTAGTCACGACGGGCCTGCACGATTCGCAGGTTCAATACTGGGAGCCTGCCAAATGGGTCGCAAAATTACGCACGCACAAAACGGATACGAATCGGCTGCTGCTGAAAACCAACATGGATGCCGGTCACGGGGGCGCATCCGGCCGTTTCGAAGCGCTGAAGGAAACGGCGTTCGAGTACGCCTTCCTGCTGGACCTCGCCGGAGCAGACAAGGTTAAGCCGGCGGCCGACTGACGCCCGTTCCGACCAGCGCACGGCTCTCCGAAGGGAGTTCTACAAACAGAAACATCAGCAACCCCTGCACGACGAGCAGGTTCGTAACGAGGAAAAACAGAGCCTCCTCTATGGGCAGGCCGAAGAGATGCAGGCCGGTGGTGTACTTCCCCGAAATGTCCCAGATACCCATGCCGATGGCCAGGCGGTCGGCGGCCCACAGGTAAAGGGTGGGCGCGGCTACTCCGATGGCCCACACGCGCCGCCTCGCCCAGAGCAACCGTCCGGAATAGGCCCACTGACCGGCCAGTACGGGTCCGGCCCAGGCCAGGATTAATCCGGCATAGAGATGTTCATCTCGCCCAATGCCCCAGATGCCGTACAGGGTGAGCGCCGCCCCGATGAGTCCGCCGATCCAGCGCGCCCGGTTGGATATAATCGTTGCAGGAGCGTCCCCTTCCCGATCCAGCAGGTACAACACCCAGAATCCGGTGAGGATAGGCTGGAGGATGAAGAAAAGGTATTCCTCGACCGGTACGTACCCGATGACGCCGATAACCCGATCGGCTCCATACGACCAGACCCCCCTGTAAACGAGGTAATTATCCCAGGGCGTCGTGTAGGCCAGCGCGACAACCACTATGGCCCCGAGCGACCAGAGATCGCGCGGGTTCTTCCGTTCCGCCAGTCGCCTGCGGATGAGCGCACCCAGCAGCCCGATGACCGGCAGGATAAATACTAGATGGAATTGCAGATAGGTCATACACGTCGCCGTTCGAGATCTCGCAGGACGACCCGTGCCGTATTGCGCCCGGAAGCGCCCATGATGCCGCCGCCCGGATGCGTCCCGGCCCCGGAAAGGTATAGCCCCTTCAGGTGCGTCCGGTACGTAGCCATGCCCGCGAACGGGCGTCGGAAAAACATCTGATCGATACTCATTTCCAGATGCATCACATTGCCACGCAGTAAGCCCAGTTCCCGTTCGAGCCACAATGGGTGTTGAAACAGGTAATCCACTACGTTGGCCCGTGTTCCCGGTGCGTACCGCTCGAAAGCGCTCAGAATGGATTCGGCTACGGCTTCACTTCGCTCGTCCCACGTTCCTTCGGCCAGTGTATACGGGAAGTACTGCGCCCAGAGCCAGAGTACTTCCCCGCCGGGCGGCGCCAGCGACGGATCGACCGCACTGAAGCTCATCCCCACGATGGGCGGGTCGGCGGCCGGCCGGCCGGCCAGATAGTCGCCATACGCCGCCAGAATCTGCCTCCGGTCCCGGCAGACGAGTTGGAGCGCCGTACGGGCTTCCGGCCCGGGATGGGCCTCATAGCGCACCGGCTCGCGCAGGGCAACGCGCAATACCGCTCCGAAGCCGTCCCCGATGCGCATACGGCTCGCTCCGGGCGGCCGTTTATCCGCCGGGAGCAGGCGGAGGAACGTTTCCGCAACGTGCGCCGCCGAGATGACGGCGCGGGCCGTGTAGGTTTCACCCCGCACGCGAACGCCGACGGCGCGGTTGCCCTCCGTCTGAATGGACTCGACTCCCGCTCCGGTATGAACCTGCCCCCCGTGCGCCTCGATATGGCGAGCCAGAGCCTGCGTGAGCATTCCCGACCCTCCTTTCGGACGGGCAATCCCCGAATCGTGATAGAGCGGATGCCAGAGAACGAACGGCCCCGATATCGGCTCGGTGGGCGGCGGCCCGGATTGCGCCGCCATCCAGACGAGCATACTTTTCAGCTTCTCTTCCCGAAAATAGCCGTCCACGATTTCGCCGTACGGACGCATGACCCCTTCCAGAACTTCCTGCCACGGAAGGCCGGCCCCCGCACCGAACATGAACTTCTTTCCGACCTCCCACGGCGAGGGCACACTCAGAAACACATCCTTCACCATCCGGGAGAAAGGTCGCCAGTCGTTCAGGAACCTGAGGTAAGCCGCTCCCTCGCCCGGATACTTCGCCTCCAGATCACGAGCCGTCCGCTCCTCCTCACGGTAAATGAAAATCGAGTCGCCGTCCGGAAACGGAGCGAAAAACAGGGGGTCGAGCTCGATATACTCAAGCCCGAAGCGTTCAAGCCCCAGTTCTTCAACGACAGGGGTTAGCCGAATCAGAATGTGTGCGCTGCCGCCGAGATCGAAACGGTAGCCCGGCACGATCTCCTGAGTAACCACCGCCCCGCCTACGACGGCGCGGCGCTCGAATACGCCGACGCGATACCCCGCCTGCGCCAGATAAGCGGCCGCGATCAGTCCGTTGTGACCTGCTCCAATGAGAACGACGTCGTAATCCGTTGTAACCATGACGCCCCCGGTTCAAAAAAGCTGCATTTATACGACCAACAAACGATATTATAGTGTATGAACGCACGAAGAAGAAGGGACGCTCTACATCCTCTCTCCGAGTCTTTTGATCCGAAAGTATACGATTTTCGTTGAATGCGGCATCCATCGGTACACGAGGATAAACTTGTAACAAACCTGTTAACCGATCAGGTGCCAAAGAACTTCCGTCTATATCTATCCATAAAAACGACCACACTTATTACTTTGATCGTTTTGGCTACTCAACTAACTACCCGCGAAGCGGCTGCGTTGATCGGTGTGCACGAGTCATCGGTAAAGCGATGGTGCGATGCCGGCACGCTTACATGTCTGCGCACTTCCGGGGGGCATCGGCGCATCCCGATGGATGCCTTGCTGGCCTTTGCCGAACGGGAGGGGATAGCCTGTCCGCTGCTCGCCTTCCATCCCGAGGAAGAAGTCGTCTGGAAGGCTCTTTCTTCCGCGCGGGATAAGCGAGACTATGCTCGGGTAGTCGATCTGACGTATGAGTGGTTGCGCACCGGCAACGATTACCTCCCCATCCGGTTGTTCCAGTTTCTGGATGAAAGCGGTATCCACTCGTGTACGCTCTTCGATCAGATCGTGCGTTCTGTTATGTACCGGGTGGGCGCTGCGTGGAAGGAAGGAAGTCTGCGTATCGGCGATGAGCATCGGATCACCAATGTCGTTCTGGACGGTCTGCAAGCCCTGCGCCCGTACCTGCATATCGACCCGCGCGCCTCGGACCGGCAGGAGCCGGTAGCCATCGTCGGGTGCGCCGAAGGAAACCTGCACGAAATGGGCGCCCATATGATCCGGATGCTGCTTCAGAAAGCAGGGTGGCGGGTGGTGTACCTCGGAGCCAGTGTGCCGGTGGAAGATCTGGCCATTCAGCAGGCCGAGCAGGCAGCCGAACTGGTTTGTATCTCCTTCTGCGCCCCGCAAGTGGCCTCGGACGTTTTGCGAACCCTGGACATTCTCTCTCGCTATTATTCCGCCGAAGCGCCGTATAGCGTCATTACCGGGGGCTCCCTGGCGTCGGATGATCCGGAACTTACACGGAGCAAGGACCCCTTCAAAATGGTACGGTTCTTTACCGGTACTGAACCCTTTTACCAGTGGGTTGAACCCCTTTCCCATTCTTAACGCCGCTCGTCGTATGGCATTGTTAACAGAACGCGTGTCCCGAATTCGCTCGGAACGGATCGTAAACGTTTTGCTGGCGGCATATGGCCTGTTTACCGGAGTCGCCGTAGTCGGGTATGCCGTTTTCGGGCGCAACCCGCGTATCCTTGCCGACTATCCGGATCTCCTTTCCATTTATGGAATATCGTTTCAGTTTTTCGCACAGGCCCACGTGTACGTCGGGGCGCTGGCGTTATTTGCCTACCTGACGCTCCACGCAGGGCGCCGGTGGCTGTTTGCTTTTGCCACTCTGTATGTTATCAGCTTTCTGAGCGAGTTTATCGGTACGGGGTACGGGGTGCCGTTCGGATCGTACGGGTACAACGCGATGCTCGGACCGAAATGGTTCGGACGGGTGCCCCTGGTAATCCCCTTGAGTTGGTTTACGATGGCCGTCCCGGCGTATGTGCTGGCCGGGGTGCGCTTCAACAAGCCGGGGGAGGGCGTATACCGTGTCGGCGTCGGGACGCTTTTGCTGGCCACCTGGGATCTGAGCCTGGATCCGGCCATGAGCTTTCTGACCAGCTACTGGTGGTGGGGGGAGCAGGGGGTGTATTACGGTATGCCCTTGCTGAACCTGTTCGGCTGGATAGTTACCGGTGCGGTCCTCATGGGAGTTCTCCACGGGCTGGGCGCCGGAAAATACATGGACTCATTCTCTCCGCGCTGGATGGGCGGCTTCTACGCGATCACGCTGGCAATGCCTCTGGGTATGGTGGCGGCGGGGGGCATCTGGGGCGCCGTGCTTGCTACAGCCGTTCCGCTCGTTCTGGTTGGGTATGTGTCATTCCGCACCTCCGGGAAGTCCCAGGCGCCGCCTCCTTCGCAAGGCGTCTCGTTGCCCGCTCCGTCCTCCGGCAAATCCGAGCCGGTGTATTCGATGAAAGGTATACCGGAGGTTCGGTCTTTTTTCAGGCGTCATTCCAAATCCTTTTCTTTTGCCGCTCGCTGGTTTCCCCGGCGCGAGCGGCGCCTCATCGCCTGCCTGTATGCTTTCTGCCGCACCACCGACGATATCGTAGACAAGCGGAGCGGGCGCCCGCGGCAGGAAGTAGAGGCGGAACTCGACAGGTGGATGGCGCTATCGGAAGCGGCCTACCGGGGAGCGTCCTCCGGAATACCCTGGCTCGATGAAATCATGACCGAGTCGGCCCGTGTCGGAATGCCGTTCGAGGTCATCCGGGATCTCGCTGTAGGGGTAAGGACCGATCTGAACCCGGTACGGATTCAGGACCAGGCCGAATTATCCCTTTATACCTACCGTGTCGCCTCGGTGGTCGGGATCTGGTTGTGCTACCTGCATGGTATCCGGTCCCGAGTTGTCCTGGACCAGGCGGCGGCGTTGGGCCGCGCCATGCAGATAACCAACATCATCCGTGACGTGGGCGACGACTGGAGGCAGAACCGGGTGTACATCCCCGCCGACCTGATGCAGCGCTACCGGGTCACTGAAGCCGACCTGGAACGCATGGCGGCCGGCGAACCGGTTTCTCCGGCCTATGCGAACCTCATGGAAGCCATGATCCGGCTTGCCGAAGATCAGTACACGCTGGCCTTCCCCGGACTGGCGGATTTGCCGCGCCCATTTGGCCGGGCTGCCGCCGTAGCCTCCGGCGTATACCGGGGTATCCATGATGCCGTACGGCGCAATGGCTACGACAATTTCCACCGGCGGGCCTATACCGGGCCCTGGGAAAAGCTGCGGCTGGCGTTTCGGGCCTTGCGGCAGGGGCAAAATGCTCGCCGCCCGGCCCCTGTCGCGGAGCGCCGTATTCACTGGCTCGCCCAGATCAGCGCCCGCATTTTCTTTCTCCTGGCGACTCTGCTCCTGACGTACAACGGGTCGGCAATGGAACCCCCGACGCCTATGGACTCATGGCCCTGGTACACTTCCGAAGACCCCACAGCCCGCCTGGTCGAACAGCTCCGGTCCTGCTATCTCGACGCCGTAGAGGACGAAACGGCCATCGACGAAGGCCTCGCGCTGGTCGAGCAATTCGGCCGGGAAGATCCCCTGAGCCGGGCGTACGGAGCGGCGCTGATAGTCCTTCGGGCCAAACACGCTTTCTGGCCGCACCACAAAATGCAGCACCTGCGGCGAGGCCTGCCCGTGCTGGATGCCCTCGTTGCCGAACATCCGGATAATGTCGAGATCCGTTACCTCCGCTTGCTGAGCGGCTATTTCCTGCCCGGCTTTTTAGGCCGCCGAGACGAGGTGCGCGCCGATTTCGATACACTCGCCCGCCTTCTTCCCGCTGCTCGCCATTCCTTTCCCCCGGACCTGTACCGTGATATGGCCGGCTTCGTGATGAGCCGTGGAGCCCTGAGCGAAAAAGACCGCCGGCGGTTTGTCGGTCCCCCTCCGGACCATAACGCATCGGTCCGCAAATGAGCGTCCGGGGCGCATAGCGTCCCGGATAACCCGTTCCACCCCATTGCAGCCTGCGCGAGAGCGCCTGTCAGGTAGTTCGAGCCATGGATATTCGCTGGTCGCCTCCGGCCGTTGCGGCATTCGAGTTGTTTTTCCGCCCCTGGCTTCGACTCCGCCTCTCCGGGGTTTACTTTTCGGGCTTGCCGACCGACGTTCCTGCGGATAGGGCCGTCATCCTGGCCGCCAACCATACGAGCTGGTGGGATCCGTTTCTGCTCCGTGAGGCGCACATTCGGGTCCGCTCTCCCTGGCCCCTGGTGACGCTCATGGAGGAATCGCAGTTGGACCGGTTTCCCTATTTCCGGCTGATGGGCGTAACCGGCGTCGGGTCGGCTGCCGCGCAGATCCGTCGTACCATGCGGGCTCTCGAACGGCGCAGGGAGAAAGGACCCTTCTGGCTCACGATTTTTCCGCAGGGGCGCATCGGCCCATCGTGGAAACACCCCCTGGGTTTCCGGAGGGGGATCGACCTGTTCGCCCGCGTGCTTCGCCCGGCCGTCATCATCCCGGTAGGCATTCACCTCGAGGCCGGAAACCACCCGGGCCCCGCCGCCTTCGTATCCTTCGGGACGCCTGTGGACGTAGAAGGGCAGCCGTCGCTGTCGGAGCTGGAAGCCCGTGTATCGGAGCAGATCCGATACATACTCTCGGGAGTCGGGCGCTATGGAGAAGGAGCGCCGCAGGCCTGGCCGTTTCCACCACTGGAAAACGCCGATCTTCCATCAATACTACTGCCGGAATGAAAAAAACCGTCATCGTCATAGGAAGCGGGTTCGGTGGGCTGGCTGTCGCCAATCGACTCCAGTCGCTGGGCATGGACGTAACCCTGCTCGAAAAAAGGGATCGCCCCGGAGGAAGGGCGTACCAGCTTCAGGAAGCCGGATACACCTTCGACATGGGGCCGAGCCTCATCACTGCCCCCGAGATCATCGATTCCATTTTCAGGCAAGCCGGAGCCTCTCTCCACGATTATATCAAGCTCATCCCGCTCGATCCATACTATCGGATCTACTTCCACGACGGCACGTGGATCGACTACACGGGCGACGCCGAGGGCATGAAAGCGCAGATGCGCCGTTTCAACCCGGCCGACGCCGATCGGTACGACGCGTTCATGAGAGCCGCCGCGCCCGTGTACGACGCCGTCATCACCGACGGTCTGGGCGCCCGCCCCTTCGATACGGTGCGCTCGATGATCGATTTCCTGCCCCGGGCCATGAAGCTCGGGGCCTACCTCCCGGTCTATACCTTCGCCTCCAGGTTCTTCAAGGATTTCCGCCACCGATTCGTATTCTCGTTCCATCCCCTGTTCATCGGCGGCAACCCGTTTCGGTCGCCCTCGGTGTACATCATGATCCCCTATCTCGAAAAAGAACAGGGAGTATGGTTTGCCGAAGGGGGGATGTATGCCCTCGTCGAAGCGCTGGCCCGCCTGTTCGAGCAGCAAGGGGGGCGGTTGCGCACGGGTGCGGAAGTCGAGCATGTCGAGGTGGAAAACGGAAAGGCCGTGGGCGTCCGGGTGAATGGGGAATTCCTGCCCGCCGATATCGTCGTCAGCAACGCCGACGTCGGGCATACCTACCGGAACCTCATCGATCCTTCCGACCGCCGCAAGTGGACCGACCGCAAGGTGGACCGGCTGGATTACTCGATGAGCTGCTTCCTGCTCTACCTCGGCGTGCGGAAGAAGTACCCCCGGCTGCAACATCACACCCTCATCCTGTCGCAGCGTTACCGGGCGCTCATCGAGGACATCTTCCGTAAGAAAATCCTGCCGGACGACTTCAGCATGTACCTGCACGCTCCTACGAAAACGGATCCGGGTATGGCCCCCGAAGGCTGCGAAAGTCTGTACGTGCTCATCCCGGTGGCCAACCTTTCCGCCGACATCGACTGGTCCGCCATCTCCGGGCCTTTCACCGACCGGGTGCTCGATTTTCTGGAGGAGTGGGGTCTGGACGGCCTCCGCGACAACCTCGACGTACTTCGGACATTCACGCCGGTCGATTTCCGGCAGGAGTTGAACGCCATGCAGGGCAATGCCTTCGGCATCGAGCCCCGGCTGCTGCAAACGGCGTATTTTCGCCCTCACAACGGCAGCGAGGACGTCCGCAACCTTTACTTCGTGGGGGCCGGCACCCACCCGGGGGCCGGAGTGCCCGGGGTGTTGCTCTCGGCCGAAGCGACCGAGTTTTGTATCCGGCGAGATTACCAGTTAACCGATGCGCTTCCGGCCGCCCAGACCACGAGCACCCCATGAACGAATACGTCATCCTGGTTGATGAGCGCGACCGCGAAGTCGGTACCGAAGAGAAGCTGGAAGCTCATCGACTGGGGCTGCTCCACCGGGCCATTTCGGTATTCCTGTTCCACCCGGACGGCCGGCTGCTCTTGCAACAACGTCACCCGGATAAATACCACTCCGGCGGCCTCTGGTCGAACACCTGCTGCTCCCACCCTCACCCCGGCGAGGACACAACGGAGGCGGCCTCCCGTCGGCTGAGAGAGGAAATGGGCATCGACTGCTCCCTGCGTCCTGCCTTCTCGTTCGTCTACCGGGTCCGTTTCAGCGATACCCTCTTCGAGCACGAGTACGACCACGTGTTCACGGGTCGCTACGCCGGCGATCCGCAGCCCGATCCGCAGGAAATCGTGAGCTGGAAATGGGTAGAGCCGGCCGAACTGAACGCGGACGTTGCCGCCCGCCCCGAGCGGTACACCCACTGGTTCCGCCTCATCCTGCCTCGGTTGCTGGAGGGCGCTTCATCCTGAAACCCTTCGCTTCCCGAAGCCGCCAGAGCGCGTGCGACCTTTAAGGGCTACTTTCCAGCCGAAAAGGCCATACGGGCTGGAAGCGAGCAACATCCATTTCCCAGAACTCATGCGGAAGGAAATGATCGGCTTGATTCCCCGGCCGACACCCTGCCTCGGTACGCCTCCGTGGATCAAGGCCGCTCCGACGGATAGACACCAAAAAACCAGGCGCCCGCGGAAATATCGCGAGCGCCTGGTTTTCTGTGGCGGAGGGGGAGGGATTCGAACCCTCGGTACGTCTTGCGACGTACGACGGTTTAGCAAACCGTTGGTTTCAGCCACTCACCCACCCCTCCGGCGTCTGGCTGAAATCGATAGAGCGCTCAAAATACGGGAATTGTTTTCAGACGGCAAGCCCTTCGTCAACTTCTAATACGCCGGCCCTGCTCCGCCCGTATGTGATCCGATCGAGGGTGTCGCCGGGACCCGACATGGCTGAAGTGTGACTCCCGGCAAACCGCTTCCCCGGCTGCATCCGGGAGGTCCTTGGAGCCCTTCGCAGGAAGTCTGGTCAGGGGCGGTGAGCATTCGGGAACCGTACCTGAAGGGACCGGGCTGAAGGAATAAGCTGCCCTTCCGGTCGGCAAAATCGCTTCGAAACGGGGCTCCGGTAAACAATCCTTACTTTAGGTAAAATAGGGAGCATATAATCGTAACGAATAAGGATAGACGTACCAATATTTTTTGTTTCTATTGCGCAGCCCCTTGTTGCAACGTATAATTGCACCCATGACACGATGTTAATCGACATTCATCCAGAAGGGTGGAGGGTGCAGGCCCTGCGAAACCCTAGCAACCCTCTCGCAAGAGAAAGGTGCTAAATCCTGCCTCGCTGTTTACCGCGGGGAAAGATGAGTGGAAGGAAAGATGCCTCCAATGGGAGCCGTCGAGCCTCTTCTGCACATTCCGCGGGGGAGGTTTTTCTATTTCCCCCGTCGCCTTCGCGGTACGCTGTTCCGTTATTCAACCGGCGTACCACTATGATAACCTGCTCTATCGAAGCGTCCGGAGGTATGTGGAAGCGAGATGCCGCCACGAATCCTCTGTCTCCTCCCTTCTCCACGTGTTCCCCTGTCCGTTGTTTTTGCTGCGGCTATCGCCCGGCGATGAACCACCGGAGGCGATGTTGAAGCCCTTCTGACAGAGCCGGTTCTTCCTGAATCCGTTCCGGCAGACCAGTTCCCCGTATTTCTCTCCAACGACTGAGTCGGCTGACCGTCTCGGGCAACGTATACCCTCACCGGGCGCTGCCTGCCCCGAAGCGGGCGCGATGGGGAGACCTGCGTCCTTTCGAATTCAGCCGTTTACCCAAATTCTGCGTTATCTCATGTCTGATCCCTCGATCAACCGTCCTGCGAGTGCTCCCGTCCCCGTAACCCTGCCGGGCGGGCTCCGGCCAGGTAAACCGGCCTCGCCGCCGGGAAAAGTTGCTCCGGAGCGTTCCGGAGTGGAAGTCATCAAGACCGAAAGCAATGGGCTGCGCGGCCGGCTGGCCGAAGAACTGGCTACGGACTCGGACCATTTCCAGGAACGGGAAAAGCAGCTCATCAAATTCCACGGCATTTACCAGCAGGATGACCGGGACAACAGAAAGGGAGGAAAAGCCTATTCTTTTCTCATTCGGTCCCGTATACCGGGCGGGCGGCTTACGGCGGAGCAGTACCTCGTTCATGAAGACCTCGCCGATCGGTTCGGGAACGGCACCCTGCGCATCACGACCCGCCAGGATTTTCAACTGCACGGCATTCTGAAGGGAAACCTGAAGGAAACCATTCGGACCGTGAACGAGGCGCTCATTACAACTCTCGGGGCCTGCGGCGACGTAGTGCGTAACGTCATGTACTCGCCCGCGCCGGTCGCAAAGCCTTACGAGCGCGAAATCGAACGAATCGCCCTTCGTATATCGGATCAATTGCTGCCCCGGACGCGGGCCTATCACGAAATCTGGATCGACGGGGAGCCGGTGGTCAACGGGAAAGAGCACGTCGAACCCGTAGACCCCCTTTACCGGGATGCTTACCTGCCGAGGAAGTTCAAAATCGGCGTCGCCTATCCCGGCGACAACAGCATCGACGTGTATACCCAGGATGTCGGTCTGATCGCGCTCGTCGAAGGGGACCGCCTGATCGGGTTCAACGTACTCGTCGGCGGCGGCCTCGGCATGACGCATAAAAAACCCGAAACGTTTCCGCGACTGGCCGATCCGGTAGGCTTCGTGACGCCCGAAGAGGTAGAGCGCGTGGTCGAGGAAATCGTGCTCATCCAGCGCGACCACGGAGATCGGGTCAACCGAAAAAATGCCCGGCTTAAGTACCTCGTTCACCGATGGGGAATCGATCGATTCAGGCGCGAGCTGGAAAGCCGACTGGGCTACGCATTGAAACCCGTCGCGCCGACGCCGCCCCTGGAACTCGAACTCTACCTCGGGTGGCATACGTACGGAGACGACCGCTGGTACCTGGGGCTCTCGGTCGAAAACGGCCGGATTCAGGATGCCGGGGAGCGTCGTCTCAAGGCCGGGCTGAATGCGGTGATCCGCCGGTTTCGTCCCGGAATCGGGCTTACCCCCAGCCAGGATATCATACTGACCGGCTTCAGAAAGGCGGACCAGGAAGCGGTTGAAGATATTTTGCGCGCGTACGGGGTGGCCCTCGAAAGCGAGCTGTCCAGTGCGCGGAAATACGCCATGGCGTGCCCGGCGCTGCCTACGTGCCCGCTGGCTATTGCCGAGGCGGAGCGCGTCCTTCCGGGGGTCATCGACGATCTGGAGCGCGAGTTGTCCGCACTGGGCCTGGACGGAGAGAAGTTATCGGTCCGCATGACAGGCTGCCCGAACGGATGCGCCCGTCCCTATGTGGCCGACATCGGAATCGTAGGCCGCTCGCTGGATCAGTACACGCTTTTCCTCGGCGGCCGGCTCGACGGGACGCGGCTGAACCGGGTTTACCGGGATCTGGTGCCGTTGCGCGATCTCGTCCCTACCCTCCGGCCGATTCTGAATCTTTTCAAGCAGCACCGGGAAGCCGGAGAAAGCTTCGGTGACTTCTGCACCCGTTTCGGCTTCGAGCGGCTACTCTCCTTAACCCAGGAATACCCCGATCATGCACAGGCCATCTGAAACAGGAATCGTTTACCTCGTGGGAGCTGGTCCCGGAGCGCCCGATCTCATCACCGTGCGCGGACTGCGGCTGCTGCGTCAGGCTCACGTAGTGGTGTACGACCGGTTGGTCCACCCGGACCTTCTCGATGATATTCATCCCGCCGCCGAGCGAATATTCGTCGGTAAAGCGAAAGGGCGGCACACGTGCCCGCAGGATACCATCAATGCCATACTAGTAGAAAAGGCGCGCAAAGGCCGCACCGTCGTGCGGCTCAAGGGCGGCGATCCGTTCGTGTTCGGGCGCGGGGGAGAGGAGTGCCTCGCGCTGGCATTGGAGGGCATCCGGTTCGAGGTGGTGCCGGGGATCAGCAGCTCGATTGCGGCGCCGGCCTTTGCCGGCATTCCCGTAACCCACCGCGGTCTGTCGAACGCCTTTACGGTAGTTACCGGCCACTCGTGCGACGATTCGGATTCCGACTGGCAATCGCTGGCCGGCGTCGGAACGCTAGTCATCCTTATGGGGCTAGGGCGGCTTTCCGACATCGCCGGGCGCCTCGTAGCAGGCGGCAGAGCGCCCACCACCCCCGTCGCCGTCGTCGGCAGCGGAAGCACTCCGGAACAACGTGTAGTGACCGGCACCCTCGCCGACATCGCGTTGAAAGCGGCGGCGGTGGAGTCTCCCGCCACCATCGTCGTCGGTGAAGTCGTGAGGCTGTCGCACCTGATCGGCTGGTTTACCCCGGAAGGTCGCTCGCAAGGCCATCCCGACGCCTCAGCCGTACGCCAGAAGCAGCCGGGCGTCCCCTTCCTTCCCGTTCACGCTTAACCTTTACCCCGGATGGAAAACCGTACATGGACTCTGGAGCAGCTAGAACCGGCAAACGAGCAACTCGAACGGGCTTCACCACGGGAAATCCTCGCATGGAGTCTGGATACGTTTGCCCCGGATATAGCGCTGGCTACGTCGTTCGGGCCGTCGGACATCCTGCTTGCGCACATCCTGTCGCAGCTTGATCCGGAGGTGTTCGTGTTCTATCTGGATACGGGCCTGTTTTTCCCGGAAACCCACGCCCTCCGGGAGCGGCTTGAAGAAAAGCTCGGCGTCGGCGCCGCCCGCATCCTTCCCGACCTGGACCTGGGTGAGCAGGAGCGCCGCTACGGAGCCGCGCTCTGGACGAGCGCGCCGGACCGCTGTTGCCACTTCCGGAAAGTCGTGCCGCTGCGCCGCGTGCTCTCGACACGGAAGGCCTGGATAACCGGCTTGCGGCGCGACCAGTCGCCTACGCGGGCCGGCGCCCGGATCGTCGAATGGGATGCGGGCAATGGCCTCGTCAAGATTAACCCGCTGGCCCACTGGACCCACGAGGACGTGTGGAGCTATCTCCGCCTGCACGAGCTGCCCTACAACGAACTGCATGACCGCAACTATCCCAGTATCGGGTGTATGCCCTGTACGCAGCCGGTACCCGACGGCGCGGATAGCCGCTCCGGCAGGTGGGCGGGAAGCCGCAAAACGGAGTGCGGTATCCACCTGAGCCACCCGGAATCCTCCTGAACCGGACCCCTGCGAACAGCCGGGGACAATAACTACCATGAACGTATATCCAATTTTTCTGAACGATCTCTCGGGGCGCCGGTGCGTCGTCATAGGGTGCGGGCACGAAGTGGACCAGAAGGTCGAAGCCCTGCTCGCGTGCGATGCCTGCGTCATCCTCATCGGTACGGCTCTTACGGATCGCCTCCGGGCGCTCCTGACGGAAGGCCGAATCGGGTGGCACGACCGGGAATACCGCAGCGGCGACCTCAAAGGGGCCTTTCTCGCCATCGTGACGGTAATCGATCCGGTAGCCACACGCCCCATCTGGGAGGAAGCCGAACGGGAGCGGGTGCTGCTCAACGCCATGGACGATGTGGCCCATTGCACATTCGTTGCCGGTTCGGTGGTGCGCAGAGGTCCGGTCGTCATCTCCATATCCTCCAGTGGAGCCGCGCCTGCCCTGTCGGTTCGGATCAGGCAGCATCTGGAGCGCACCCTCGGCGCCGGATATGGCCTCATGGCCGGCCTGCTGGGTTCGCTCCGCCCGGCCATGCGCCGGCGGTATCCTGATTTCGAGGAGCGCCGCCGCCTCTGGTACGAACTCGTGGATTCCGACCTGCGGGATCTGCTTGAACGGGGCCGGACCGATGAAGCGCTCACCCTTTTGAGCCGCATCGTAACCCCCGAAGTCGCCGGCCAGGCGGATTTCGGTGTCCCTTCTAACCCGCATCAGCCGAAACCCGCGATACAATGGAACTAGCCCGAACGGTCAATCTCCATCTCGATCAACTCGAGTCGGAAGCGATCTACGTCATCCGGGAGGTCGCCGCACAGTTCGAGCGTCCGGTACTGCTTTTTTCAGGCGGCAAGGATTCCATTGTGCTGGTTCGGCTGGCTCAGAGAGCTTTTTACCCGGCAGCTGTCCCGTTTCCGCTGCTTCATATCGATACGGGCCACAACTTTCCCGAAACCCTCCACTTTCGCGACCGACTCGTCGAGCGCACCCGGACGCGGCTCCTCGTCCGGTACGTTCAGGATTCCATCGACCGGGGCCGGGTCCTCGAAGAACCAGGCCCGAACGCCAGCCGGAACGCGCTGCAAACGACGACCCTTCTGGACGCCATTACCGAGCTGCAATGCGATGCGGCTCTGGGAGGGGCGCGGCGCGACGAAGAAAAAGCCCGGGCCAAGGAACGTTTCTTCTCGCACCGTAACCAGTTTGGCCAGTGGGACCCCCGGAACCAGCGTCCCGAAATATGGACCCTCTTCAACGGGCGCAAACACCCCGGCGAGCACTTCCGCGTGTTTCCGCTGAGCAACTGGACCGAAATGGATATTTGGCAATATATCGCTCGGGAGCGGCTCGACCTTCCCGACCTCTACTTCTCTCATCAACGGGAAGTCGTGCGGCGCGAAGGTACGCTCCTGGCTCGCTCGCCCTACATCCACCTCCTCGCGGGAGAGCGGTACGAAACGAAAACGGTTCGCTTCAGAACGGTAGGCGATATGACCTGCACCGGCGCCGTCGAGTCGCCGGCTTCGACCGTTGAGGACATAATCCGCGAGGTGGCCGCCGCTCGCGTCACCGAACGGGGCGGCCGGGCGGACGATCGCAGGTCGGAAGCGGCCATGGAGGACCGTAAACGCCTGGGCTATTTCTGAAACACGCGCCACTACTATACCTGATTATCTCTATGGAAATACAACTACCCGCCACGCAGGGCTACGATGACCTCTATGCCGGAATGGACCTGCTCCGGTTTACCACGGCCGGAAGCGTGGACGACGGCAAGAGCACACTCATCGGGCGGCTTCTCTACGACACCCGTTCGACCTTCGAGGATCAGCTGGACGAACTGCGCGAAGCCGGGCTCCGCCGGGGCGACGACGGCCTCAACCTCGCGTTGCTAACCGACGGCCTGCGGGCCGAGCGGGAGCAGGGCATCACGATCGATGTGGCCTACCGCTACTTCGCTACCCCCCGGCGCAAATTCATCATTGCCGACACCCCGGGTCACCTCCAGTATACCCGAAACATGGTGACGGGCGCGTCGTCGGCCGACCTGGCGGTCGTTCTCATCGATGCGCGGCATGGAGTGGTCAGCCAGTCGCGCCGGCACGGGTTCATCGCTTCCCTGTTGCGCATTCAACATGTCGTGGTGGCCGTAAATAAAATGGATGCGGTCGGGTACGATAGGGATACCTTCGACCGCATCGCGGAGGAATTTAGACGATTCGCTGCCGGGATAAACATCGATAACCCCGTTTGCATTCCCCTTTCCGCGCTTCATGGGGACAATGTCGCCGTTCGCAGCGAAAACATGCCCTGGTACGAAGGCCCTACGCTGCTGGAGCATCTGGAAACCGTGCCGACCCGCATGCACTGGGACGATTTTGCTTTCCGGTTTCCGGTGCAGTACGTCGTGCGGCCTCATCAGAATTTCAGGGGTTTTGCCGGGCGCGTCGAAACGGGCCGCATTCGTCCCGGGAGTAGCGTGAAGGTACTTCCTTCAGGCCACCGGACGCGGGTGGAATCGATCGTTACGTTCGACGGCCCCCGGACAGAAGCCCTGGCTTCACAGAGTATCATAATCACGCTGGCAGACGAAATCGACGTCAGCCGCGGCGACCTTATCGTGGAGGAGGACGCGCTGCCTGAAATCGCTACCTCGTTCCAGGCGATGGTATGCTGGATGAGCGCTCACCCCCTCCGGACGGAAAAGGATTATTTCCTGCGGCATGGGGCTTCGACGCTCCGTGCCCGCATCCGGCGGGTCGTATACCGGACGGATGTGGATACCCTGCGGCAAGAGCCCGCCACCGACTTCGGGCTGAACGACATCGGCCTGGTGGATATCGAAACGGCGCAACCCCTTTGCTTCGATGCCTTCAGCCGCAGCCGCCGCACCGGAAGTTTCATACTGATCGATCCGCACACCAACGATACCGTAGCCGCCGGTATGATTGCCGGGTCTGCCGTGCGCCCGGCTGAAGCCGCCGAGCCGCTCGGGCGCCGCCCGTATCGAGAGGGCGAGGCAGCGCTCGGCCTGGTAACTCGCCGGCTGCGCGAGCAACGAAACGGACACCGGGCCCTCGTTGCCCGGCTACTCGGCGAGCATACCCCGGCTCTGGCGCGGCAAATCGAAGCGCGGCTGTTCGAGTCCGACATGCAGGTAACCGTCCTCGATGACGGTATTTCCTTTCATCGCGTCTCCGCCCTGGATGAAGCAATCCATACCGGCCGGGATGCGCTCGTCCGTGGGCTGTTTGAGGCCGGGCTTATCGTCATCCTGCCCGGCGGACCTCCTCCGGGAATGGCCGACGCCGAAGGGTACGTCGAAATAGACCTCGACGCGCCCGTGGCCGATCCGATCGGTAACGCCGTGGACACGATAATCCGTACAACCCGACTTCTGTGAATCCCATGGGCGACACGTTCGATGTGATCGCGTCGCTCCCCGGCGAGGCATGGTACACCCTCGGGGTGGTGGTTCTCATGCTGGTTGTGCAGGTGCGGAACTGGCTGAAGCCCGTTGTGGCGCTGCCGGCCTCGCTGCTGCTGTTGACAGTGTCGGGTGTGCTGGAGCCTGAAAAAGCCTTCTCCGGTTTTTCCAACAGCGCCGTTCTGACCATCGGAGCGCTGTACGTCGTCGTGGCCGGCGTACAGCACACGCAGGCTCTCAGCTTCATCGATAGAGCGCTTTTCTCTCCTTCCCGCCGGATGGACGTCGTGCTGGTCCGTCTTTCGGGCACGTCCGCGGTTCTATCGACGTTCATGAATAACACGCCGCTGGTAGCCATGCTCATTCCCCGGGTCCAGGGGTGGGCCCACGAGCGCGGCATTCCCGTATCCAAGCTGCTGATCCCGGTATCGTTCGCTGCCGTTCTCGGCGGCACGATCACCCTGATCGGTACGTCAACCAACCTGCTCGTGGCGGGATGGATGGAAAGCTCCGGCCTTCAGCCGATTACGTCACTCGGCCTGGCCCTGGTTGGCATACCGGCCGCCGTTGTGGGCGTCGTATACCTGGCTACCATAGGCTATCGGCTATTGCCCGATCGCAGTCACCTGCCTGCCGTTATCGAGCCCTTTCCGAAGGTTCCGTCAGCCCTGCACGACGGCAACGTCCGAAAAGCTCCTGTAGCCCTGTGCATCCTGGGTGCGATGCTGCTGGTCAGTACGTTCGGCCTGTGCCCGATCGAATCGGCCGCTCTCACGGCGGCGCTGGCTATGGTCGTAACGGGCTGCGTGCGGGAGGGCGACATCATGAAATCGGTAGACCTCGCCATTCTGATCGTGCTGGCCGCCGCCCTGGGGATCGGCCGGGCCGTCGAAGAGACCGGACTCGCCCTGGCGGGAGCCCGTCTCTTGATCGACATTACGGCAGGGATGGGGCCGATTGCCGTGCTGGGCGCCGTGTATCTGGCGACGAACATCCTGACCGAAATGATAACGAATAATGCGGCCGCGCTGCTGATGCTTCCAACGGGTATCGCTACGGCGGCGGAGATCGGCGTTCCGCCGGAAGCGTTCGCCATATCCGTCGCAATTGCCGCGTCGGCCGGCTTCGTAACGCCTATCGGCTACCAGACGCACCTCATGGTGATCACCCCGGGCGGGTACCGTTTTTCCGACTTCGCCAGGGTGGGGCTATTTCTTAACCTTATCGTCATGGCTACCACGGTGACCATGGTCAGGCTGCTCTGGATGTAGGCCCATCGGTTACCGCTGCCGGATCAGGCGGCCCGAATTAGCCATTATGCCGAGGTCCGGAATGGATTGCGCGGCGGCGGCGAGTATGGGCGGCAATATCCCGAAGGCAGCCAGCGACAGCCCGACGAGGTTGTACGCGGCGGTAAAGCCGATGTTGGTCTTGACGACTCCCATGGTCCGGCGGGCGATACGGACGAGATCCGGAACGAGGCTCCAGTCCTCGCGCAGAAGGCCGACATTCGCCGCTTCCATCGCCACGTCCGAGCCGACGACCCCCATGGCAATACCTACGTCCGCTGCAACGAGCGCCGGCGCGTCGTTTACTCCGTCCCCGATCATGACGACCGTGTGGCCTCGTGCCTGATACTCCCGAACGATCCGTATTTTATCCTCCGGCAGCAGTCCGGCCTGATACCCGATGCCGAGCGTGTGGGCTACGGCGGCGGCTGGGCCTTCCAGGTCGCCGGTGAGCAGCTCGATGTGCAGAATACCGAGCGATTTCAGGGTTTGCACGGCATCGGCTACATCCGGGCGCAGTTCGTCCTCCGCGATCAATACCCCGGCGAGCGTGCCGTCCACCTCGACGCCCAGCACCGAGCCGCCGGATTTAAGGTATTCCGGCGGCAGCGCCTCCGCAGCCAGCGCACGGGCATTTCCGACGACCACCGTGCGCCCGCCGACGACGGCCCGAACGCCAACCCCCGGTCGGGCCTCGAACGCTTCGGGGATTGCGGGTGTCAGGTGCTTCTCCCGGGCCAACCGAAGCACGGCTTCCGCAAGCGGGTGCTCCGAGTACCGTTCGGCCGATGCGGCCCATGTCAAAAGCTCATCCGGCCCTGTCCCGTCGAGAGGGAATACCCCGGTGATCCGCGGGCGCCCCAACGTCAGGGTGCCGGTTTTATCCACGAGGACGACATCGGCGCGGGCAGCGGCTTCAAGGTATTTCCCGCCCTTCACGAGCAGGCCCCTGCGGGCGGACGCCCCGATCGAGGCCAGCATCGCCACGGGCGTGGCAAGGGCGAAGGCGCAGGAACAGGCCACCACGAGCACGGCAACGGTAGCCATGACGTCCTGGCGAAACGTATACGTAAGAACCGCGACGATCGCCACCACGGGCAGGTAGTATGCAGAAAAGCGGTCGGCCAGCCGCTGAACGTCCCCCCGGTGAGCTTCCGCCTCCTCGACGAGGCGGATGACGCGGCCGAATGCGGTATCGTCTCCGATGCCGTCGGCCCGGATATGCAAATGGCCGAGCCGGGCCGTGGAGGCCGCATATACCGTCGAACCCGGCTGCACCTCGGCAGGAATGGATTCGCCCGTCAGGGTGGACTGGTCTACTGTAGCCATGCCGTCTACCACTTCGCCATCCACCGGGATGCGCTCGCCGGGCCGGACGAGCACGATATCCCCGGGCTTGAGCGTATCTACGGGAACGACGGTCTCTTTGCCCTCCCGCCACAGCCGGGCGGTGCGGGGCGCGAGTTCCGAAAGAGACCGGACGGATCGGCGGACACGCTCGGTGGTCGCTTTTTCTACATAGTCGCCGACGCGCATGAAAAAGACCACCACGGCTGCCGTGGTCCATTCGCCTATGACCAGCGCGGCCAGCGCCCCCACGGCCATGAGCGTGTGCGAGATGATCCGGCCCTGGAGGGCGGCCCGGATGACTGTCTCGAAAACGGGCCACGCGATGATCGCGACGAACGCCAGGCCCACAGGAAGCGGCAACAGGCGCTGGATGGATGCAAAAAGTCCCAGCCACTCACCCGCGACGGCTACGAACAGTACTACCCCGAATACCAGCCCGAGGATCAGGAAAAGCCGGCGGCTGAAGGAACCGGATGCCTCGGGTTCGGCGGCGTCGGGAACGGTATAGCCCGCCTGCCGCACGGCGCGCCGAACGGCCGGAAGAACGGACGAATCGGGTTGCCGGAGCTCGATCACGGCCCGGGAAGTCGCCAGCCGCACCTCCACGGAGGCTACACCCGGTACGGCCTCGACGGCTTTCTGTACGGTGCGGGCGCAGGAGGCGCAATCCATACCCTCCACCGGGATTTCGACAACCGTCTGGTCCTTCCTTTTCACGTTCCGCCCCCGATCTGGCTGATGCACTACCACAGGCTCTATCCGGCCCGCCGATGATGGACCGATGGGCCTCTCGTTTATCGAAATGCGAAGGAAAGGTTTCCGGCGACGGGCGCGGGCGCCCGGCCATACGGCTGTCCGATAGGGTTCGGTCAATGAAGCGGCGCCCACCGCGAATACCGCGTCGGTCAACGGGGCGCCGGCTCTACCCTCTAACTTACCCTCCGGCGTCCTGCCGGTGAACGCCCACACCCTGCCCGTCGACCGCCGTGCCCGTTCAAGCCGGTTTTGTCCTCCCGGCGGCCAGAAATACGGGAACCGCGCCCAGTTGAATAGCGGCAGAGAACAGTACGAGAGCCGGCAGCGACAGGCTGTAGAGGGCTCCCATGACGGCGCTTCCGGCAAACCACGCCACACCGTATGCCGCGTTGAAAATACCGTAGGCAGCGCCGCGCCGGCTAGCGGGCACGAGGTCGCCGATGGCAGCGCGCAGGATGGATTCCTGCGCTCCCATTCCGATCCCCCAGAGCACCATGCCGCCCAGCGCCCAGTGGTAATTGCCAAGGAAGGCGAGCGGTACGAACGTGGAGGAAAGCAGCACGGCCGCAGCCATCACCCGGGACCCGAAGCGGTCGTACAGGCGGCCGAAGGCAAGGGCGGCGAAGGCATCGACCCCCATGGCGACGGCGTAGAAAATGGGAATAGCGGCATCGGAGGCGAGTTCGGTTTGCTGGAAGTGGTATGCAATGAGCGGAAAATCGGCGTAACCCGCCGCGAGCAGGGCGGCCGCCAGAACGTACAGCCGAAAGCGACGGGGGAACGGCGCCCGGCGGTCCTCTGCCGCCGATTCCGTCTCCAGGGTGCGGGGGTGAGGATATAGGAATCGCCCGAGCAGCAATATGGACAGGGCGATGGCCGCCGGAATCAGCAGGATGGCGAAGCCGAGCCGGTAATCAGCCCGGTACGCGAGCACGCCGGCCATCAGAAGCGGACCCATCACGGCGCCGGTCTGGTCGAGCGCCTCGTGAAGGCCGAAACCCCACCCCCGCCCGATGGAACTGGAAGCATGGGAGAGCATGGCATCGCGAGCCGGAGCGCGTATCCCCTTCCCGATACGCTCGATCACGACGAGGAGGGCGGCGGTCTGCCAGTTACCGGCCAGCGCCAGCAGAGGAACGGCCAGCAGATTGACGCCATAGCCGACAAAGACGAGCGACCAGTAAGCGGAGGTCCGGTCCAGGAGGTAGCCGCCGGCAAGTCGTACTCCGTACCCGAGAAACTCGCCCAACCCGGATACGATGCCCACGACCAGCGCGCTGGCCCCGAGAAGGCCGAGGTAGGGCCCGACAATGCTGCGCGCTCCTTCGTACGTCACATCGGCCCAGAGGCTCACGATGCCGAGCAGCACGATGAACAGCATGGCAGTGCGGCGCGGCAGGCTCGGATGTGTCATGCAGGCACCCGGTCGGATAAAAAGTAGGAGTTAGAACCGCCGGGCCAGTGTTTCGGCCACCAGCCGGCCGACATTCAGGGCCGCCGTGGCGGCAGGCGAGGCAGCATTGCTGACGTTGACGACCCGGTCGGTTTCCTCGATGAGGAAATCATCCACCATGGCTCCATCCGGGCCGACAGCCTGGGCGCGGACGCCGGAGGGGGCAGGTTCGATGTCGTCGGCTTCGATTTCGGGGATGAGGTGTTGCAGCTTTTTCAGGAATATCCGTTTGCTGAGCGACTGGCCGATTTCTTGCAGGCCGGTTCTCCAGTGGCGCAGGGCGAGCCGCCGGAACCCCGGATAGGCAAACATCTCCACGAGCTCTTTCGGGTTGACGTCGGTGAACGTATATCCTTCCCGGGCGAAGGCCAGCACGGCGCTCGGGCCGCATTCGACGCCCCCCTCGATCATCCGGGTGAAATGAACGCCCAGGAACGGAAACGCCGGATCGGGCACCGGGTAAATCAAGTTGCGGCAAAGGATTTCGGCTCGTTTTTTTAGCTTGAAGTACTCGCCGCGGAACGGAATGATCTGCACGCGCGGCCTGACGCCGCTCATGCGGGTAACATGATCGGAGTACAGGCCGGCGCAGTTGATAACCCACCGGGCGTTTACCTCCCCCGCGGAGGTTTCGAGCGTGAGCCGGCCGTTGCGTCGGGCGATGCCCCGGACGGCGGCCCCCGTCAATACGTCGTGCCCGGCCTCGCGTATGATTTCAGCCAGCCGTCGCGAAACGCCCGTGTAATCTACGATACCTGCCTCGGGGACGTACACAGCTTCGATTCCGGCAGCGTGCGGCTCCAGTTCGAGCAGCCGATCCCGTCCGATACGCTCGCAGGGAATCCCGTTGGCGAGGCCCCGTTCGTAAATCCGGGCAAGCAGAGGGCGCTCGTCTTCCCGGACGGCGACGATGACCTTCCCGCACATCTCATACGGAACGCCCTCCCGCTCGCAAAACGCAACCAGCGCTTTCTTCCCCTCACGGCAGTTTTCGGCTTTCAGGGATCCGGGACGGTAATATATCCCGGAATGGATAACCCCGGAGTTGCGCCCTGTCTGGTGCAGCGCGACGTCAGGCTCCTTTTCGAGCACCAGCACCCGGCGCCGCCCGTAATGATGCACCAGGTGATGTGCCGTGGCAAGCCCTACGATGCCACCGCCCACGATTGCGATGTCGCATTGAGGCATATAAAAATCCCTTCAGCTTTCCGGACGAGATGACGGGATATGATACGCAAATCGCACCGGGCGGGAACCGCCTGATGCAACTTTCACGACGGGCCGTTCAGCCCGGCGGCGCTACCCTGCACCCGACGGCCGTAGGATGATCCCGGGCAAGGTACGTCGAAGCAAACGGCCGCAAGAGCCAGAGCACGGCGGCGTCTCCGGCGGCGGACGTGAGCATGAGCACGCCGAAGGCCGTAAGCCAGCCGTCGCCAAGCAACAGACCGGCCGCCAGCGGCAGCAGCCCGAGCAACAAGCCCGGCAGGACGAGAACCCACCGGTATGCTGCGACCGTCATGGGGAGGGCGGTATGCACGTAGGCAATGCCTTCCCGGAGCCGCACGGCCATATGGATGGACCGGACCGGAATCCCGGCAAAGAGAATCATCCCGAGGGCGTGCAGCAGTTCATGCACGAGCGCTCCGCCCAGATACGCCAGCGTCAGCAGCGTAAACGCGCCGAGCCACCCAAACAGCAGGCTCCATCCTTCCCTTTCCTGAAAGGGGAGATGAAACCCCCACAGCGCGCCGAATACGACCAGTGTGGTCAGTCCGAGGCCGAGAGTAAACCAGAGCGAAAATACGGCGACGGAGTGCAGGGGAATCAGCACATCCTGCCATCCGCCGGACGCGCCCGGCAGGGACCATGCGGAACGGGATTCATGCGATTCCATGGCCCGTGTAACCCCGGGATCACGGATTCGTTGCAGCTTGAGCGAAACGCCGCCGACGGGCAGGCTGTAGCTTGTACGGCCTGTAGCATGATGAAAACATACTTTCCCTCCAGCGTGGTCATGAAAAATTCCTCACGGCGATGGATCCCTACGGCGCTCGTTCTGGCGGCAGCGGCAGGGGTAATCATGCTGCTGTGGCCGGTATGGAAGTACGGAACGCCCCCTGCGGAGCTGGTCGATACGGCGCTGGCGGCTCCGGCCGACGACGGCTCCTCCACGGCCTCGTTTGCCGTCCGGTACCGGGGCGTGGAAACCGCCTACCGGCCCTCTCCGGCCTTCATCATGCCGGGCGATACGCTCCAGGTGGAACGGGCTTCCGGCTCCGTCGGACGTGCGTTGGCGATGGAAGCCGAACGGGGGCAGGTGCTTCGGGCCGGCCCCGGCGCATGGAGATGGGTGGCCCCGGGCGAAACGGGCCTGCATCGCCTCACGCTGCGGGACGAAGGAAGCGGGCGTACACTGATTCTCCATGCCTTCGTGCTGACCCCGTTCGACCATCGGCGGGAAGTGCTGAACGGCTTCCGGGTAGGTCGCTACGAGTTCAAGCCCCTCCGTAACGACCCGGCTTACATCCGGCCGCGCGGGTTCATCGAGGTGACGCGAGAGAATCAGGACGCGCTCGTCAGCCCCCATTTCCGGTTGGGGCAGTTCCTGGCCAAACAGGAAGGGGATTATCCCAAGTATCTCATCCTGCAGGAAAAATTACTCCTCAAGCTGGAAGCCATACTGGAAGCTGTAAGGAAGGCCGGCCACGAGGCGCAGACCCTGCACGTCATG
>CBDUBS010000024.1:0-29018 GCA_965365445.1 uncultured bacterium
TCGGCCAGAACTTCGCCCGGGCATTCGAATGCCGCTTCCAGAATCAGAATAACGAACTGGAATACGTGTGGGCGACCTCATGGGGTGTATCAACCCGCCTCATCGGGGCGCTGGTAATGGCCCACTCGGACGATCAGGGGCTGGTGCTGCCGCCCCGCCTCGCGCCGACCCAGGTGGTCATCGTTCCCATATTTCGCAACGACGCCGACAAAGCCCGGGTGCTCGAAACGGCCGAGCAGTTGCAACGCGAGCTGAAAGGAGCCGGCATCTCCGTCAAACTCGACGCCCGCGAGTCGCAACGGCCGGGCTGGAAGTTTACCGAATACGAAGTACAGGGCGTTCCGGTGCGCCTGGCATTGGGCCCCCGGGACGTCGAAAACGAAACGATCGAACTGGCCCGGCGCGATACGAGAACGAAGGAGATCGTACCACAGAGCGGCCTGGCCGAACGCGTCCGGCTCTTGCTGGACGACATCCAGCACTCCCTCTTCAACCGCGCCCTGAGCTATCGGGAGGAGCTGACCACACGGGTGGATACCTACGACGAGTTCAAGGACGTCCTGGAAAACAAGGGGGGATTCATCCTCGCCCACTGGGACGGCGCCGATGCCACCGAGGCCCGAATCAAGGAAGAAACCAGGGCAACGATTCGTTGTATACCTCTGAACCAGGAGCGGGAGGAGGGCCGGGACCCGGTCAGCGGCGCTCCCTCGCAGGGACGGGTCGTGTTTGCCAGAGCCTACTGATTCCGGTATCTTTCGGCTGCGGCGGCCTGCTTCCGGATAAGGCGCGACGCCCGGCGAATGCTCCTCGATTACAGGGTTTCTCACTTCATTTCGCATCGTCTATAGCGCACGGCTACCAGTTTTTTTCGTCGATTCCAGGTAGTTCATCATGCGCTATCGCGCAGCCGTACTGACCGGCTTGCTCGCCCTCGTCCCGGTGCTTTCCGCCGGCGCCCAGAACTGGGGCTCCGCAGCGGGAGTGGTCACCGAAAAGGATACCGGCAAGCCGATCCCGGGCGTCACGGTGCTCGTTTACGGCACCGACTTCGGTACGGCCACCGACGACCGGGGCCTGTTTCGCCTGAACCTTCCGGCGGGCCGGTACGCGCTGCTTTTCCGGGCGGTAGGGTATGCATCCCGCACCGACTCGGTACGGGTGGTTCGGGGAGCCGCGACCTCAATGGCCGTATCCCTGGAAGCCGCAATCGTTCAACTGGACAGTTTACTCATCCAGGCCGGACGGCCCTCCGCCGAGGCCGGCTCGTACGAAGTGCGCCCCGAGGACATCCATGACATACCCGACCCGATGCAGGACGGATTACGGGTGCTGAAGGTTCTGCCCGGCGTGGCGTCCAACAACGAGCTTTCCAACCAGTATTCCGTGCGGGGTGGCGGGTATAACGAAAACCTGATCTTCATCGACGGGTTCGAGGTACACCTTCCATTTCGGCCCCGGCAGGGCGAACAGGAAGGGCTCAGCCCGATCAACAGCGATCTGGCCCGCAGCATCACGTTTTACACGGGCGGTTTCCCGGCGCGGTACGGCGGCAAGCTATCCTCGGCCCTGGACGTCCGGTACCGGGAAGTAAACTCGCCGTTCATTAAAGGCGCCGCCTACGTCTCCCTGCTCGACGCCGGCGCTTCACTCGGCGCAGGATCCCGGGACGGCAGCTTTCACTGGAACCTTGCCGTACGAAAAGCGCAGGCCCGGCGCTTCTTTGAAACGCAGGAACTCGAAGGCAACTACCAGCCGGATTACACGGACCTGCAGGGAACGATCCATTACCGTTTTCTGCCGCGGCACGAGCTGGATATGATCGGCATGGGTGCGCGCAATCTGTTCCGACTGGACCCGCGTAGCCGCAAGACGTATTTCGGCACGATCAGCCTGTCGTCGCAGGCCCCTTCCAACCTGCAATCCATGTGGCTCACGTACGACGGCGACAGCCGGGAGGAAGACGGCTACGGCGCCGCCTTCGGAGGGGTGCGCTGGACGGGCCGCTGGACGGATCGGCTGCGAAGCGAACACGATGTTTCGTATTTCCGGACGGTCGAAACGGAGATGATCGACATGGCCGGTTCGGCGGTGCTGTATCAGGTCGATCCCGAATCCGGCGACCCGCAAAGCGGCTCGGGGCACGTTCCGCTCGGAGCGACCCGGCAAACCGACCGGGCGGACAACCGGGTAGCCGTCGGCGCCCTCACCGGCCAGGGCCGGTGGATCGCCGCGTTCGGGCGACACGCTCTCGAAGCCGGCTGGTATGGACGGCTGCTCGGCTTCGACGACCGCCTCGACGAATCCTCGCTCGTCTCCGGCAAGAGCCCCGAGGGGCTGCCCCTCGAAATCGAGGTCAATCGGTTGAACGACACGGCCGCCCTGCGAGCCCGACAGGGCGGCCTGTACGTACAGAACGCCCTGGACGCCCTCCCGGAGGCGAACCGGCTGCTCGTTACCGGCGGCATCCGGGCAGACTATTTCTCGTTCAACCGGGAGTGGACGGTTTCCCCCCGGTTTTCGGCTCGCTACCGATGGACCGAGGCCACGTCGATCCTGGCCTCCGCCGGGGTGTATTACCAGGCCCCTGCGTACCGCGAACTCAGGGGAAAACCGACGCCCGGCCAGAGCATCCTGCAAGCGCTCAACGGGGATGTCCGTTCGCAGCGCTCCCGGCAGATCGTAGCCGGGATCGAGCATTTCCTTCCGGGGAAACGGCTCTACCTGCGGGCCGAAATGTACCACAAGGCCCTATCCCGGCTGATTTCGTACGACGTCCAGAACGTACGGGTGCAGTATTCCGGCCGAAACGATGCCGAAGGGTACGTATACGGCCTCGACTTGCAGGTGCGGGGCGAATTCGTGCCGGGGCTGGAGAGCTGGGTGAACTACAGCTACATGATAGCCCGGGAACGCTACCTTCCCGCGTACCGCACGCCGGAGGCTCCGGGGTGGGTTCCTCGCCCTACCGACCAGCGCCATACGTTTTCCGCGTTCATACAGGATTACGTACCGGGCGATCCTACATGGAAAGTTCATTTACGCGGGTTGTTCGGAAGCGGGTTCCCGTACACGCCCCCGCGCGCCGGGGCCCGGCTGGGTAACCTCGTCATTCAGGAACCGGGCCGGCGCTTTTCCGCCCGGTTCGTGGAATACATGCGGATGGATCTCGGGGTTAGCAAACAGATCGTCGCCTGGCGGCGCGCCGGTAGAATGCCCCTCCGGTTGCAGCTAACAGGGGAGGTGCTGAACATTTTCGACATGACCAACACAGTGGCATACTCCTGGCTCCCCGCCGCCAGCGGAGCGTGGACGCGAATTCCTGTCCGGCTAACCCCTCGAACGATCAATGCGGGGATGCGGCTTGAATTCTAACCCGATGTACCGTTCAGTATGGCCCGCTCGTTTTCGAGAGCCGGTGCGCAAGCCGTGTGGGCTCCGGGATGCGGTACCGGGGCGCGCACGCCAGGGCGAGTTCCACCGCTTCCGGAAGCGTGATGCGGTGGCCCACGCTCACGAATACCGGCCGTACCCCGTCGCGGGTTCGGAGAACCGCGCCGATTTGCTCATCCTGATCCATCAACGGCGAAACGGACCCTTTCGCGGGCAGCGGCTCCTCATAACGACCAACCAGGCGGGTTTTGGCAACCCCGAAGGCGGGCTTCCCGAGCAGCACACCGAGATGGGCAGCAATTCCGAACCGGCGCGGATGCGCCCGGCCGTGGCCGTCCGTGATGAACAGATCAGGCTCGGTGCGCAATTTTTCGAGGGCCGGAAGAATCGCCGGTATCTCGCGAAAACTGAGCAAGCCGGGCACGTAAGGAAAAACAACGTCGCCCTGCACGACGGACTCTTCTACGACGGCGAGGTCGGGGTAGGCTACGACAACTACAGCCGCACGAACGCGTTTGTCGCGGACCGAAACATCGATACCGGCTATGGTGCGAGGGGATGCAGAAAGCGGCTCCTCCCGAACCAGACCGGCAAGCCCGCGTTGCACGCCAACCGCTTCCGCAGGCGACAGATTCCAGGAATGTGCATGATCCGGATGCCGCGTCATATATCCGACCTTACTTTCTGCCTCATTGGACTTTCACTGAATCCCTGATACCCATGACCCTTCGCATTTGTGTCGTCCTGCTCCTTCTGGGAAGCTCTCCGCTCACAGGATACAGCCGAGAGGCTCCGGAAGGTCCTTCGGCCGGGAAAGCGTTCGCCCTGAGCCTTCTGGCGCCCGGCCTGGGACAGCGGTACGCGAACGAAGGCAACTGGGACGGATCCGCCACGGTTTTCGCCCTGGCCGACGCCGCGCTGTGGGCCGGCCTGGGAATCGGTTTATGGAGGCAGGATCAGCTCGTACAAAGCTACGAAACACTGGCCGCCGGCCGTGCCAACGCCGAAACCAGCGGTAAGGACCGTACGTTCTTCCTCAACCTCGCAGGATTCCGTTCCTCGGATGAATACCTGGAAGTCATGCTGAGGCAACGGGCATGGGACCGCCTCGACTACGTCAGCGACCCCTCGTACCAATGGGAGTGGCAGACCGAAGAGGATTTCGAACGGTTTCGGGCACTGCGGGAGGACGCCGAATCGTACCGGCGCAGGGCGCCCGTTTTTGCTGCCCTGCTCGTGGGCAACCGGCTGATTTCGGGGATACTGGCGGCCCGCAGCGCCGCCCGGCGAACCGATACGGCCCTCGACCTCCGCCTGACGGCCCCGGCGCGCCACGGCGAGAAGCCGGGGGTGTACCTCGCCCTCCGGTGGTAACCCATCCTCCGGCAAGCGAGTTCAAGGATTCATGAATTCAGGCCGCGCAGCCGGTAAAAGAACACCGCTGAACGGAATAAAAACCGTCAGGCTTGACATACGAAAGCATTGATCTATATATTTTGGGTCTTGCTTGAAAGGAGCGGGTCCTTAGCTCAGTTGGTTAGAGCGCTACGTTGACATCGTAGAGGTCGGTGGTTCGAGTCCACTAGGACCCACCATTGGGAAAGAAAATATCGGTACTTACCGCGTAGCGCTCTGTCTGGGATATGATGGAGCGCTTTCTGTTTTTCCGCTTTCTGTTCTTCATAGTATCACGTTGCCGGTTGTTTTTTCCGGCCGCGCACGATTTGACAGCAACGCACGCCCTATGTCTGAATCATCCATTCGTATAGACCTGCCCGACGGCTCCCACCGCACGTTTCCGAAAGGAACAACCGGTTACGAAATAGCCGCGTCGATTTCGGAAGGGCTGGCCCGGCAGGCGCTGGCCGTCGTCGTCAACGACCAGATCAGGGATTTGCACCGCCCGGTGGAGGAGAACGCGCGAATCCGCGTGCTGACGTGGGACGACCCGAAGGGCAAAACGGTATTCTGGCATTCCTCGGCGCACCTGATGGCCGAAGCGCTGGAGGCGCTGTATCCCGGCGTGAAGTTCGGCATCGGTCCGGCCATCGAGAACGGATTTTACTACGACGTGGACCTGGGCGGGAGGAAACTGTCCCCGGAGGACATCGAACGCATCGAGCAGAAGATGCGGGAACTGGCCAAACAGGATATGGCCTACGAATGCCGCCCCGTCTCGAAAGCGGAGGCGCTGGACTACTTCCGCGAAAAAGGGGACGAATACAAGCTCGAATTGATAAACGAACTGGAGGACGGCACGATCACCTTTTACCGGCAGGGTAATTTTACCGACCTGTGCCGGGGGCCCCACGTTCCCAGGACGGGCGTTATCCGGTACCCGAAAATCCTCTCGGTAGCCGGCGCCTACTGGCGCGGCGACGAAAAGCGCCCCCAACTGACCCGCTTATACGGCGTCAGCTTTCCGAAAAAGAAGGAATTGGACGAGCACCTGGAGCGCCTCGAACTGGCCCGTCAGCGGGACCACCGCAAGGTGGGGCGCGAACTTGAATTGTTTACCTTCAGCAATAAAGTAGGGCCGGGGCTGCCGCTCTGGATGCCCCGCGGGGCCATGCTGCGGGAAACACTCGCCAACTTCCTGCGCGTCGAACAGGCGAAGCGGGGGTACGACGGGGTGGTAACGCCCCACATCGGACGCCTGGAGCTGTACAAAACCAGCGGGCACTACCCGTATTACAAAAAGGATCAGTTTCCGGCGATGATGGAAAACGAGGAGGACGGCTACCTCCTCAAGCCGATGAACTGCCCCCACCACATCCAGATTTACGCGGATCGGCCACACTCCTACCGGGAGCTGCCCATCCGCTATGCGGAATTCGGCACCGTGTACCGGTACGAGCAGACCGGAGAACTCGGGGGGCTTACCCGCGTGCGCGGCTTTACGCAGGACGACGCGCACATCTTCTGCCGCCCCGATCAGGTCAAGGAAGAGTTCAAAAACGTAATCGACCTGACGCTGACCGTTCTGGGAGCGCTCGATTTTCATGATTACAAGGCTCAGGTTTCCCTTCGGGACCCGGCGAACAAAGAGAAATACATCGGCGGCGACGAGCAGTGGAACGACGCCGAGCAAGCCATCCGTGAAGCCGCCCGGGAGATGAACCTGGAAGCCGTAGAAGCAATCGGGGAGGCCGCTTTTTACGGTCCCAAGCTCGATTTCATGGTGAAGGACGCCCTGGGCCGCGAGTGGCAGCTTGGTACGGTGCAACTGGACTATAACCTCCCGGAGCGGTTCGAGCTGGAGTATACCGGTGAGGATAACCAGAAGCACCGCCCGGTGATGATCCATCGGGCGCCGTTCGGCTCCCTCGAACGGTTTATCGGGGTGCTCATCGAGCACTCCGGCGGCAACTTCCCGACCTGGCTGGCCCCGGTGCAGGTCGTCGTACTGCCCATCGGGCAGGATTACGTCGAATACGCACAGGATGTGGCCCGCATCCTGACCAGGAAAGGGTTCAGAGTAGAAACCGACCTTCGCAGCGAGAAGATCGGTTACAAGATTCGTGCGGCCGAAGTAATGAAGGTACCGTATATGCTCGTACTGGGGGCCAGCGAGCGTGAAAACGGTACGGTTTCCGTGCGCCAACACCGTAAGGGAGCGCAGGACGCTGTTCCACTGGAGGCATTTGCCGAGCGTCTCGAGGCCGAGATCGAGGTGGAACTGAACCGGACGCAACCAGAAACGGATCATATATAGTCCGGGCGGTATGGAACACTCGGCCCGGGCTTGCGTGATAATGTATTTAGCCGCATTTTGAACGCGAAGGCGTTGCCGCCGGTCGGCTCTTACCCGTTTGTTGCACTAGCATGGTGAACTGACACAGAGTGAAAGTTAGAATTAATCAGGATATTCGAGCTCCCAAAGTTCGCGTCGTTGATCCCGAGGGCAACCACGGCCTATACGACATCGAAGACGCCCTTGCCCTGGCCCGGCAGCGGGAATTGGATCTGGTAGAAATTGCCCCGGAGGCAAAGCCGCCGGTGTGCAAAATCATCGATTACGGTAAATACCGGTACGAGCTCCAGAAAAAGGAAAAGGAACAGCGCAAGAAGTCGCAGACCATTTCCCTGAAGGAGATTCGGTTTCGCCCGCATACCGATACCCACGATTTCGATTTCAAGACGAAGCATGCCCGTGGCTTTTTGCAGGAGGGCAACAAGGTGAAGGCATGGGTGCAGTTCCGGGGCCGCGACATCATCTACCAGGATCAGGGGATGGACCTGCTTAAACGCTTCCTTGAGGAATTGCAGGACGTAGCCAAGATCGACCAACCGCCCCGAATGGAAGGGCGGCGCATGACGACGATCCTGGCGCCCGCCAAAACGCCGGCCAAGAAGTAACCCCTTCGGATCCGTAGCGAGCGCCGCTTCATAGGATATTCTATCCAACGAGTTGACACGCAAACCACGCGCCCGTATTTTGCGTGGCTTAAAAATTGCTTTAACGAGGGGCGGCTGTACACGGCCCGCCCTTTCTGGAACACCCGACGAAATTCCCGCCGAAAGTAGGCCGGGAACCCGTTTCGATTGGGAGCCCTAGCCCGGCGCCGGCTCGAAAAATGGAGCCAGGGCCAGTGAACGTGAGTATAGTATGCCAAAGACCAAGACCAATAGCGGCGCCAAAAAGCGGCTCAAGGTTACCGCCTCGGGCCGATTGAAGCGCAAACAGGCTTACCACAGACATATTCTGACGAAGAAGTCGCAGAAGCGGAAGCGGAATCTGCGCAAGAGCGTCATCATGGACCCGGCCGACGAGCCGCGCATGAAGCGTCTGCTGGGTATGTAAGGCTACGTGAGCCGGATCGGTCTACGCGTGCGTGGCCCCGAAAGGGAACGGCGCGGCAGGCAGCGTTAACACAGAATACCATCAGTCAGGATACATCCGGGCGCATCCCCGAAGCGGGGCTTCACGACCCGGTACTGACATCAAATAGTTCAGGAGATACACCATGCCTCGCGCGCAGAATAAAGTCGCTTCGCGCCGCCGTCGGAAGGCCGTATTGAACATGGCCAAAGGGTACTGGGGTGCCCGCAGCAAGCTGTATACCGTAGCTAAGAATACGGTCGAGAAGGCGCTGCAGTATGCCTACCGCGACCGTCGCGTGCGTAAGCGCCTGTTCCGTCGGCTGTGGATCGCCCGCATCGGAGCGGCGGCACGGCTTAACGGCACCACCTACTCGCAGATGATGGGGTCGTTGCGGAAATCCGATATAGCGCTCAACCGTAAAGTGCTTGCCGATCTGGCCATGCACGATCCGGCGGCGTTCACCCGGGTCATCGAATCGATGAACAAGTGAATACGGGAATCGAACAGCGATTTTTTGACGCCGTAGTGCTTTCCCTGTAGACAAGGGCGCTTACGGTGTAGCCGGGTTTCGACCTCCACGTCCCGCCCCCTGTTCTACAGGTCCGGCGGGATTTTTTTATCCGGCCTTCTTGCGGAAATGCCGGCAAAACGGATCAACCCCATGACTGAACCTATCGATGCCACCCGCCGTCGGATCGAGTCGGAGCGGCTGGACACCCCGGCGGACATCGAGGCATTTCGGATCAAGTACCTGGGCCGTAAAAGCGGCCTCGTTACCCACCTGTTCAAGCAGATCTCGGAGGTGGCGCCCGCGGACCGTCGCCGGTTCGGGCAGGAAGTAAATGCGCTCAAGGAACTGGTAGAGAGCCGGCTGGCCGCCGCCGAGGAAGCGTCGCATCCGCAGCGAACGGCTGCCGAGGAGGGCGACCTCACCCTGCCGGGCCGAATCCCTGTGCCGCCCGGATCGTTGCATCCGCTGACGCAGACCCTCGAGGACATCAAGAACATCTTCAAGCGGCTCGGCTTCACGGTAGCCGAGGGCCCCGAGATCGAAGACGACTGGCATAATTTCTCGGCCCTGAACTTTCCTGAGGATCACCCTGCCCGCGACATGCAGGATACCTTCTTCCTGGAAACACCCGGCGGGCAGCAACAGGGCGTATTGCTGCGCACACACACCTCTCCGGTTCAGATACGGGTGATGGAGCAGACAAAACCGCCCATTCGGGTCATTGCTCCGGGCCGGGTGTATCGCAATGAGTCCATTTCGTACAAGTCGTTCTGCCTGTTTCACCAGGTGGAAGGTCTTTATATCGATGAGCGCGTCACGTTTGCGGATCTGAAACGGGTTCTGCACCTGTTCGCACAGACGATATTCGGGGAAGGGGTGCGTATGCGGTTCCGCCCCAGCTTCTTCCCGTTCACCGAGCCCAGCGCGGAGGTGGATATCTGGGGAGAGAATCCGAGCCTTCCGGAGGGCGGCCGGTGGATGGAAATCCTGGGTTGCGGCATGGTGGATCCGAATGTGCTTCATTCGGTCGGAATCGACTCCGAGCGGTATACGGGGTATGCATTCGGGATGGGCGTCGAACGGATTGCTATGCTGCGGTACCGGATTGACGACATCCGGGTTTTTTACGAGAACGATATTCGGTTTCTTGAGCAATTTTAGCTTTTTACCGTCCGGTTTCCAGCCAAGATCATGAGAGTCAGCTACAACTGGTTGAATGAATACGTACAGTCGGGATGGTCGCCCGCCGAAGTGGCTTCGGCGCTGACCATGTCCGGCCTAGAGGTGGAGGAAGTCGAAACGATCGGCACGCCGCTCGACGGGGTCGTGGTGGGCCACGTAGTAGACACCCGGCGGCACCCGAACGCCGACCGGCTTACGCTATGCAGCGTCGAAGCAGGAGGGCCCCGGGTTCTTGAAATCGTATGCGGCGCACCGAATGTAGCGCCGGGCCAGAAAGTACCGGTCGCCCTGGTTGGTACGACGCTCTCGCTGCCGGACAAGAAAGACCCGTTTCGGCGCGTGCCGGTTACACTGGAGCGGCGAGCCGTAAGGGGAGTCGTGTCGGAAGGAATGATCTGCGCGGAGGACGAACTGGGGCTCTCGGACGACCACTCGGGCATCATGGTGCTCCGGGAAAACGCAACCGTCGGGCAGGCATTCGGCGAATACCTTGCCTCGGAAGGGCGCGAGGTACACGATGCGGTGCTGGACGTAAACATTACGCCGAACCGACCGGACGCCGCCGGCCACATCGGTATGGCCCGCGATATAGCCGCGCTCTCGGGACGCAGGCTCCGGACGCCGGACGTACCCGTTCCCCCGGTCACGGGACGGTTGAACAGGGAGGTAACCATCGACATACAGGCCCCGGAGGGATGTCCCCGGTACGTTGCCATGCTCGTGCGCAATGTAAAGGTCGGGGAATCGCCGGAGTGGTTGAAGCGGCGCTTGACTGCCGTCGGCTTGCGGCCGCGCAACAACGTGGTGGACGTGACCAATTTCGTGATGTACGAATGCGGACAGCCGTTGCATGCGTTCGACTTCGATCGGATTGCCGGAGCGCGGATCATCGTCCGGCATTCCGGGCCGGAAGAACGGTTCACCACGCTCGACGGCAAGGAGCGCTCGCTCCCCTCGGGCGCTCTGCTTATTGCCGATGGAGAGCGGCCGGTCGCCATTGCCGGCGTGATGGGCGGCGAAAACTCCGAGGTTACCGGGGAGACGCGCAACGTGCTGATCGAAAGCGCCTGCTTCGAACCGTCATCCATTCGCAGAACGGTTAAGGCGCTCGGACTGCAAACCGATTCATCGTATCGTTTCGAGCGAGGGGTCGATCCCGAAGGGCAGGTATGGGCGGCGGCCCGGGCGGCCCGGTTGATCGCGTCGCTGGCCGGAGGGGAAGTGCTGGAGGATTTCATCGATGAGCATCCCCGCCCTTCCGAACCACGAACGGCCCCTCTCCGGGTATCGCGGCTGCATCGGATTCTCGGCGCCCGAATTCCCCTTGAAGAGGCCAGGCGGCTTCTCACGGCTATCGGATTCGAGGTCGCGGAAGCGCGCCCGCTCGACCTCATTGCGGAACAGGTGATGGAGGGGCGGAATCCCGAAGTGCCCTTCGAGGAGCAAACATTGCTGTGCACCATCCCGTCGTTCCGGCCCGACGTCGAGCGGGAAATCGACATCATCGAAGAGGTGGCGCGGTTGTACGGGTTTGACAAAATTGCAGAACCGGCCCACGTACCCGTTCCGGCGATCATAACGCGGGAAACTCCGGAGGACATCCTGCGCAGCCGCGCCCGCAGCCTGCTGAGCGGAACCGGGTTTCGGGAAACCTATACCAACAGCATGTTGCGCCGCGAAACGGCAGAGTGGTTCGCCGGGACGGCTTTCGAGGGATCCGAAGGCGCTGTCGTAGAAACGCTAAATCCCATCTCAGCCGAGATGTCGGCGCTGCGGCCCAGTATGCTTCCGGGTTTGCTCCAGGTCGTACACTACAACCAGAACCGGGGGCAGCGCATCCTGCGCTTTTTTGAGTTCGGGCATGTTTTTCAGCGAACGCCGCGGCCGGATGCCCTGGTACCCGGTTTCGCCGAGCATGAGTCGCTGATTCTGGTGGCAAGCGGCCTGCGCCGCGAAGCCGGGTGGGATGCTTCGCCGGAGACGACGGACCTGTACGACCTCAAAGGGGCTTTGCAGTTGTTGTTTACGCGCCTTCAACTGGCGGACCATCTGGAGATGAAACCCTTTCAGGCCAACGAGCGAGTCGCCTCGTCCGCCCTGTCCGTTCGAATCGGCGGCCGACACGCAGGTATTGCGGCGGCGGTATCCGGGGAAGTGGCCCGGGAATACGATCTCAAGCAGCCCGCTTTCTTTGCTGAAATCAACTGGAGCGAGGTGGTTCCGCTCGCTGCGCCGTACCTTATCCCTCGGTACCAGAATATAAGCCGGCACCCGGCCGTAGAACGGGATCTGGCAGTCATCGTGCCTAAGGAGCAGGCGGTCGGCCTTCTGCTCGACGTGGTGCGGTCCACTGGGAATCCGCTGCTGCGCCGGGCAACGGTTTTCGATATTTACGAAGGCACGGGCGTAGAGGAGGGAAAGAAAAGCGTAGCGCTCTCCTTGCGCTTCATAGCCGACCGGACGTTGCTGGATGAGGAAGTAGATCACTGCATAGAAAAAATCCTCGGCGCGCTACAGCAAGAAGCCGGAGCCGTTTTGCGCTGACGTTCATACTGCCCAGGAGTCGCCATGAACCAACCACACGGCCGACATAAAGGCCAACGGCCTTCCTCCGACAGACGTTCGGGGCAGGCCGGAAACGAACGGGGCGGACCCAAACCCGGCCCGGCAGACACTCATCTCCGGGGCCTTCATTCGCTGGAGCGGTTGCGAGACCAGGTAGACCTGGCTGCCCGAGAAATCGAGCGGCTTCGCGAGGAGAACCGTTCATTACTGGATCGGCTCAAAGAATTGGAAATGCGCGCCGAAGCCGATCCGGACTTGGTGCCTCTTCCCGCCCTCCATGAAAATCCGGAGGTGCTGCGCAAGAAAATATCCTCGTTCATCGAAGCGGTTGACCAGTACTTGCAGGATGAAAAGGCGCCGGACGCATCCTGATCGGGATGAAGCGGCTCCACGCATAGAGGCATTGCGGCGGCCTGACGGAATACATGGATAAGTCGATCAAGGTTAAAATACTGGGACGTGATTATCCGCTGCGCGTGCGAGAGGAAGACGAACGCTCCATGCGTGAAATCGCCGCGTGGGTGGATCAGCGGATGCAGGCGTTCCGGGAAGCCTTCCCGGAGCAGCCCGAACTTACGGCCGCCGTGATAACGGCCATGACGCTCGCCGAGGAATACCACCTGTTTCAGCAAAGTCGGGAGGTGCAGCAGTTGGAACTGGAACGCGAAATAAAGGACCTCTCCCTGCGCATCGAGAGCGCCCTGGGGGAGACGGAGCCGTCCGTAAAGGAGATTGAAGATCAATGAAAATTACCGGATACGGGCCGGAAGTCCGATATCGGGATCGAAGGTTCTGGAACAGGGCTCCCCGATAGCAATATAACTGGGAGTCTGATCCTAACGGAGCAGGCTCCGCAGGCTCGCAGCACCGCATATAAGAACCTTACAAAGTATGCACGAGGGAGCCTGCCTTCTCGATTTAGACAACAGGCCTCAACCCGAACAGGGTTTCCTACCTGTAGGAACCGGGGAAGTTGGAAGAATGAGAGCGGCACCCAAGTTGGTTTGAAGAAGAGGTTCTTCATATCCATCGCTGTGGGCTTGCACCCTTTCGGAGCGCCCCGGTGCGGTGAACGGCTAAACGCCGTTACCTACCGGGGCGTTTTTGTTTTCTTTCTCTTATCAAAGAAGGATATTATCGCCTGGTGATGTTTACATTCGAGTAGCCGCATCAGTCGGTTGGTATTTTCCTTTGCATCTATTCACTTACTTGAAGTAGTTGAACGAGTATGACTACGGTCGGCGTACTTATCGTCGCCGTGGCAGCGTTTGGAATTGGTTTTCTCGTTGATAGATATCTCCTTACCCGAATTGCGCGTAACAAGTTAGCGGAGGCCCGAGAAGAAGGAGAACGGTTGCTCGCGGAGGCGCGACAGGAAGCTCAGCTTTTCCGGCTCGAGCACATCGAAAAGGCCGAAGCCGAAATCGTCCGCAGACAGGAGGCGTTAGCCCGAGAAGAAGAAGAAACCAAACGTAGCCTACGGCACACCAGAGAGAAGCTGGATGAGCGCCAGAACAAGCTCAGCCGGCGCATTCAGCGAGTCAACGAGCGCGAGGGCGCGCTCCATAAAGCCGCCGAGGCGGTAGACGGGCTCCGTAAAGAGGCCGAAGCCCACCGGCGCGAAGCCGAAACCCTGCGGCGGAGCGCCGAAGGACTGCTCAGCGATGTGGGTTCACGAAAAGCAACTCTGGAGCAAGCGCAGCAGGAAACCACGGCCCTGAAGGCAAAAATCGAGCAGGAAGAAGAAAAACTGGCGCGCACGCTCGAGGAGCAAGTGCGCAAGCTCGAACAGGTTTCCGGCCTGACGCAACGCGAAGCCAGAGAAGCGCTTCTGGAACAATTCGTGAACGAAGCCAAACTGGAAGGGGCGCAGCTCGTCAAGGAAGTGCGGGACGAGGCCAGGCTGACTGCCAATCGGCAGGCCCGCAAAATCATCCTGACCGCCATTCAGCGCACCGCGGCCAGCCACGCCATCGAAAACACCGTGTCGGTCGTCAACATCCAGTCGGATGAGATGAAGGGGCGGATCATCGGGCGGGAAGGCCGAAACATCCGGGCTTTCGAAGCGGCGACCGGCATCGAGGTAATCGTTGACGATACACCCGAAGCCGTTATCCTGTCCGGTTTCGATCCGGTGCGACGCGAGGTAGCCCGGCTCTCGCTCATCAAACTGGTGCAGGACGGGCGCATCCATCCGGCCCGGATCGAAGAAGTAGTCGAAAAGGTACGCACTGAGATCGAGGAAGAAATCATTGAAACCGGCGAGCGTACGATCATCGATCTGAACCTGCACGGCTTGCATCCCGAGTTGATTCGGCTCGTGGGACGTATGCGGTACCGGACGAGCTACGGGCAAAACCTGCTCGCGCACTCGATGGAAACGGCCCGGATTGCTTCCCTCATTGCGTCGGAGCTCAGCCTGGATGCGGCCCGAGCCCGCCGTGCCGGATTGCTTCACGATATCGGCAAGGTGGTCGAGGAAGAGATCGAAAGCCCGCATGCCATCGTGGGCATGGAGCTGTGCCGGAAGTACAAGGAACATGCAGACGTCTGCAACGCCGTAGGCGCCCACCACGACGAAATCGAGATGACGAGCCTCATCTCCCCCATCGTTCAGGCCGCCGACGCCATTTCCGGCGCTCGCCCCGGCGCTCGCCGCGAGGCGCTGGAAAGCTACATCAAGCGACTGGAGAAGCTCGAACAGCTGGCCGGGTCGTTCGAGGGCGTGGAGCGGGTATACGCGATCCAGGCAGGGCGCGAAATCCGCGTGCTCGTGAATCACGAACTCGTGATGGACGCCCAGGCGGAGATGCTGGCACTGGATATCGCCAAGAAAATCCAGAACGAGGTCCAGTATCCCGGCCAGATCAAGGTGACGGTCATTCGCGAAGTGCGGTCGGTATCCTACGCGAAATAGTCGTTGCCCGGCAGGAACCCTACCCGGCTGGAGCGTCCGGCTCTGCCGGGCAGGCTCCGGAACGCCCCTGATCCTGCAAATGGCGCAAGGAACCCGGCCACGGCAAAGTGATTGAAAACGTGTTTTTTACACTTCCCGTTGTTCGCTACGCAAGAACCGTATGATTGGAATAGCAGGCCATGTGTTCGTACTCGGCGCGTTTGTGGCGTGCGGACTTTCCGGCGTGGCCTTTCTGCTCGCCGCGAAAAGAGATGAAAACGCCGCATTATGGCTTCGGGTAGGCAGAGGCTCCTGGATGACCATGACGGCGGCTATGGCCGGGGCGGCCGTCGTGTTGCTGTTTCTGCTGCTGACGCACCAGTTCCAGTATGCCTACGTATATCAGTACACATCGCGGGCACTGCCGGCGCACTACCTGTTTTCGGCATTCTGGGCGGGCCAGGAAGGGTCGTTCATCCTCTGGATTCTGTACGTGGCCGTAATCGGGCTGATCGTGAGCCGGACCGCCCGGACGTTCGAAGCGCCCGTGATGACGCTGATCGCTCTATCCCAATTCTTCTTGCTTTCCATGATTGCGGGGATATGGATCGGGCCGCTCCACATCGGCTCCTCCCCCTTCATGATGCTGGCGGAGAAGTTTCCTGAAGCTCCCATCTTCCGGCAGCAACCGGGGTTCGTACCCGCCGACGGCAACGGGCTGAACGATTTGTTGCAGAACCCCTGGATGGTTATCCACCCCCCTACCCTTTTCATCGGGTTTGCCACCCTGCTGGTTCCGTTCGCTTATGCCGTAGCGGCGGTCTGGAAACGGCGGTATACGGAGTGGGTAAGGCCCGCCTTGCCGTGGGCGCTGTTCGCTGTGATGGTGCTGGGCTTCGGCATTGCGCTGGGGGGGTACTGGGCCTACGTTACGCTTTCCTTCGGCGGATACTGGGCCTGGGACCCCGTCGAAAACTCCTCGCTCGTGCCCTGGCTCACCGGGGTGGCCGCCGTGCATACGATGATTACGTACAAGAAAAGCGGGGCCAGCCTGAAGGCGGCTCTCCTTCTCAGCATCGTAAGCTACCTGCTCGTCATTTACTCGACGTTTCTGACCCGTAGCGGGATTCTAGGCGACATATCGGTGCACTCGTTCGTAGATCTGGGTCTGTACGGCCAGCTGGTCCTCTGGATGCTGGCTCTTTCCGGGGTAGGTTTCGGATTGCTCGTATATCGGCGCCGCGAGTTGCCGACCAGGCGGAGCGAGACGCACCTCCTTTCGCGGGAATTTCTCATCTTCTCCGGCGCCATGCTGCTCTGCGCGGTCGCTGCGGTGGTTCTCCTCGGTACCAGCGCCCCGATTCTTGGAAAGTTCTTCCGAGATACGCCCTCGGCCGTACCGATTGCCTTTTATAACAAATGGACCCTTCCTCTGACGGTCGGCTTCGTTTTTCTGGCCGGCCTGGGGCAATTGTTCTGGTGGCACAATATGAACGTCCAGAGCATCAACCGGGTCGTTTTACCCCCGATGGCGCTGGCCGTCGTCAGCACCCTGGCCGTCATCATGCTGACCCCGTTCGTAGAGCGCACGACGGTTCCATACGAAACCGCCGCCCCCACGGCATCGGCAGCCGGATTGGGTAGTGGCCTCATCGGCTTCTTCGGCTCGTACGGCACGGGGCTGCTGATGCTTTTTCTCCTGTTTGCGGCGTTTTTTGCCCTTTTCGGCAACGGGTTGGTGCTCTGGCGGATCGCCCGGGGCAACCTGAAACTGGCCGGGGGGGCTGCCGCGCACGTGGGCATGGTAATCAGCGTGCTCGGCATCATTACTTCCGCCGGGTTCAGCAACGCACTCGACGGAGCCGATACCCCGGCGCAGGGAACGCGGGGAACGTTCGTCGTTAACCGGGGGGAGACGCGCACCGTGGAAGGCTACTCGGTAACGTATAGCTCGGCAGAGAAGTCGCCCGACAACCGGACTTCCTATGTTCTGGATATCGTCGATCCCGCCGGGCGCTCGTTCACCTTGAAACCGGTCGTGTACCGGAACGACCAGGGCCAGTGGATACAGCATCCGGACGTAAAGCTGTTCATGGAGAAGGATATCTATGCCGCGGTTTCGCCGAACGAAATGTTCGAAACCGACACCCAGGGTTTCGAGCACCGATTGACGCTAACCCGGGACAGCACGGCCCGCCTCGGCGAAAACGCCTACACGGTACGGTTTACCGGCTTCGAAACGGAAGTCGATACGGACCCGCTGCCCTCGGACTCCGTTGAGATTGCCGTAGCAGCCGTAATGGAAATCACCGACTCCAGAACGAATGAAGTACGGGTAATCCGGCCGGTGTACGTTATCATGAGCGACCGCTCGATACGGCCCATCCCGGCTTCCGTCCCGGAGTGGAACATGTCATTCGCTTTTACGGGGATGAATGTCAATACGGGCCGGATCGAGGTGGCCGTGGACGGAATCGAAGCCACTCCGGAGGACTGGCTCGTCGTTCAGGCGTATGAAAAACCCTTCATCAGCCTCCTCTGGATCGGGATTCTGCTCCTTACGGCCGGATTCGGGCTGTCGGTAGTGCGGCGGGTACAGGAATACAGGGCATCTCCCGGCCCTGCCTGAATCCGTTTGCCCTAAACGGCCCGGCAAGGATGCTGCATCGTACCCGAGGTTGACTACTACGTCATATCCGGTTCCGTAAGCAAAAAGGTAAACCCGATCCGGAATCTGTCCGGGCAGCATCCCTTCCGAGATCCCGGACCGCGCCTGTCCCGGAAGGCGGGATGATGTACATAGTGAGGCGGGAAAGCCTTTTTCATTTTCGCATCCCCACTTTCCCGAAATAAAACGTACTCTACATACCGGACCACCTCCTTGCCGGTATTTTCTACCTCTCATTTTCTCTGTGCGCTGCCCTGGCCCGTGATTTCTCTCGGGCAATCGGGGCGGGTTAACCCCTTTTCATAGCACGCACTTGCTGCGCCGGATGCCTCACCAGGGATAGACTCGGCGCGAAAGACGGGTAGTTTCTTACCCCTTCCCGGTACTTTTCTACCCCGTTCCCCGAGGCCCGGACCGAGGAATCCGCCTTCCCGCCGCTTCCCGGCCTATGGCATTGCCGTTGCCAAAGACTGCAACGTAATGGAATGGAACACGGCGTCTAGCCCTCCGATCCGACTCGTGTGTGATGGATACCTGTCTGCCGCCGCCATTCCGACTCGTTACGTTTCTTTCATCGCGAACGGCGTTGTGCAATGGGCAAACTATTATTTCGGCTGTCGGGGACGCTCCTCCTGGTTGGTTTGATCGTGAACGAGGTGTCGGCGCAAGAAACATGCGTTTCAAATACCGGAAGCAACACGACCATCATCATACCCCCATCGACTTCCATTACGGGGGGCGGTCAGCCACTCACGGATGTTACCATAACGGCCTATACGGGTAACGGTATCTGCGTGGGGTCCAAGACCTGGAAGAGCGGCAGCGCCAGTTCGTTAACCGTCTGGGGCGACAACGCCATGACGCCGGATGAGATCGATGGAATGGCGAACGGGGAAACCATTCAGTATGCGATAACCGACAATGCCACTGGAACACGCTATCCGGATGTCAGCGTATCGTACTCGCAGGGGTCCGGTAAATACGTGCCGGATGCATTCATGTACCTCAGCAGCATGACCGGCACGGGGGCGCCGCTGAAGGCCTATTTTGCTCTTAGTTCATCGAGCGCCGACCTGGGCAGCGCCGCCGTCGGCCAGAGCCGCACCGCTCAGGTCACCGTCTCCAACCCCGGCGGAGCACGCACGCTCAACATCACCGGCGTCGGCTCCTCCCACAACGCCTTCACCGTCAGCCCCACCTCGGCCGTGATCGCCCCGGGCGTCTCGCGAACCTTCACGATCACCTTCACACCCCAGACCGCCAGCAGTGCAAGCGGCACGATCAGCTTTACTCACGACGGCGAAGCAACCGCCGGATCGAGCGTCTCCGTCAACGGCACGGGCGTGGCCGCGGCGGCGGGTTCGGTCGTGGTGAACCCGACGAGCCACGCCTTCGGGACGGTGGTAGCGGGCGATACCAGGACGGTGCAGGTGACGGTGCAGCATCAGGGTGGGACGAAGAACCTGACGATCTCGGGTGTGACGAGCACCAACGCGGTGTTCTCGGTTTCTCCGACGACGGCATCGGTCGCTCCCGGAGCGTCGGCCTCCTTCACCGTCACCTTCGCTCCAACGGCAGGCACGGGCGGCGCTCAGGTGGGTACGATAACCTTCGCACACGATGCGGGCGGAACCCAGAGCACATCCACGGTAGCCCTTACCGGCACCGGATACCTCACCGGGCATTTCGCCGTGAGTCCGGGAAGTGTTTCACTCGGCAACGTGGATATGGGCAAGAGCACCACAGCGCAGGTAACGGTGACGAACCAGAACGGCAGCCGGAACCTGTCCGTCTCCGGCGTTAGCTCGTCAAACGCCGCGTTTACCGTAAGTCCTTCGACGGCTACCGTAACGCCCAATGGCTCGAAAACGTTCACGATCACCTTCACGCCTCAGGCTGTAGGCAGTGCAAACGGCACGATCAACTTTACTCACGACGGGACCAGTACCTCGAACGTCGTATCCGTCAGCGGCGTCGGCGTGAGCGTTCCGGTTCCCGGCGCTGTAACGGCAAGCCCCGCCACGCTCTCCTTCGGGACGGTTACGAACGGTACGACCTCCACGGCGCAGGTGACGCTGCGGCATGATGGGGGCACGAAAAACCTGACGGTCTCCGGAGTGACGAGCAGCAACCCGGTGTTCTCGGTCTCCCCGACCACCGCTTCCATCGCCCCGGGAGCGACGGCCTCCTTCACCATCACGTTCGCTCCGGGCACGAATGGCGCTCAGGCGGGCACGCTCACCTTCGCACACGATGCAGGCGGCGTCCCGAATACCTCTTCTGTGGCCGTTAGCGGCGCCGGAGCAGCGCCGGTAGCCTATTTTGCTCTTAGTTCATCGAGCGCCGACCTGGGCAGCGTCGCCGTCGGCCAGAGCCGCACCGCTCAGGTCACCGTCTCCAACCCCGGCGGAGCACGCACGCTCAACATCACCGGCGTCGGCTCCTCCCACAACGCCTTCACCGTCAGCCCCACCTCGGCCGTGATCGCCCCGGGCGTCTCGCGAACCTTCACGATCACCTTCACACCCCAGACCGCCAGCAGTGCAAGCGGCACGATCAGCTTTACTCACGACGGCGAAGCAACCGCCGGATCGAGCGTCTCCGTCAACGGCACGGGCGTGGCCGCGGCGGCGGGTTCGGTCGTGGTGAACCCGACGAGCCACGCCTTCGGGACGGTGGTAGCGGGCGATACCAGGACGGTGCAGGTGACGGTGCAGCATCAGGGTGGGACGAAGAACCTGACGATCTCGGGTGTGACGAGCACCAACGCGGTGTTCTCGGTTTCTCCGACGACGGCATCGGTCGCTCCCGGAGCGTCGGCCTCCTTCACCATTACCTTCGCACCGAACCGGGTGGAGGCATTCACCGGCCGGATCGTTTTTGCACACGACGGCATGGGCCCGGCGGCTGAGGTATCGGTATCCGGTAGTGGTACGGCCCAGGCTCCGGCTGCCGTCAGCGTTACGCCTTCCTTCATCGAGTACGGCAATGTCGTAAAAGGATCGGCAACGAGTCGCAGCATCACGGTTCGGAATGAAAGCGAAACGCTCAACCTCGTCATTTCCGGCGCGTCAAGCACGAACCCGGATTTCACCGTTAGTCCTTCCGCTGCGACACTGGCTCCGAAAGGCAGCGGAACGTTCGTCATCACGTTTACGCCCGGCCAGACAGGAGGAAGAGAGGGGGTTATCCGGTTGACGCACAACGGGCAGGACGGCACGAGCACCGTAGCGGTCAACGGTACGGGCATACTGCCGCAGCCGGGCGACCTGACGGTGTACCCTTCGGTTCAGTCGTTTGGCACGGTGGCGGTCGGCTCGACCGGCGTCCGGGAGATCATCCTGCGACACGAAGGGGGCATGGCCGACCTCAACATCTCGGCCATTCGCAGCTCTAACGCGTCGTTCAAGGTCAGGCCTGCGTCCGTCATGCTGGCGCCGAATACCTCCGTGACGGTAGCGATCGAATTTTCGCCCCAGAGCGCCGCAGAGCATCAGGGGACCATAACATTCGAGCACAACGGGCAGAGCGCAGGATCGGTTCAGGTTGACGGCAGAGGCAGCCGGATCGGCCGGCTCGTCGTGGATACGGGGGTGTTCGATCTGGGAACGGCCCGAAACGGAGAAACGCGAACGCGAGAAATCGCGGTGCGAAACGATGGAGGTACGGAGCCCATTCAGATTGCCTCCGTTACGAGTTCAAACCCGCTGTACTCTGTGAGCCCCGGCAAGGCTACGATCGCTCCGAATGGTTCGGCTGTATTCGTCGTGACCTTTGCTCCCCTGAGCGCCGCACCGGGCAACCAGCGCACCGTCATTACATTCCAGCACGACGGGCAGAATAGTCCCACCACGGTGGAGGCCGTCGCTTCGGTCGCCGCCGAGGAAGGGGACGGAAACGGCGACGGACGGGTCGATGTGGTTGATCTGGTGCAACTGAACCGGTTCGTAAAAGGCAAAAAGACGCCCACGGGGGACGAAATGGCAGCCCTGGACATGGCTCCGTTCCCGGGGGGCGACGGGAAACTGGATCAGAATGATGTATCCGTGCTGTCGCAGGCCATTGTGCTGGGCGTGTGGCCGAACGGCGCCCCGGTGGCTCAGAAGCCGCCCAAAGCCGCCTCGCAGATCGGGCAGGGGGAAGTCAACTCCGATCCCTCGGTCGCGCAGGGCGAAGTGCTGATCGAGCTTTCCGAGGGGCAGGCTGCGGTATCGTTGACTGCCCATAGCACCCAGTTTGGCCTGCAAGCCGAGCTTACGCTGGAAGGGTTGAGAGACCTCAGCCAGGTCGTTCGCGACCCCTCCCTTCCCGCCCATGTCCGGTTGGTAATGGCCGTGCACCGGGAAACCCAGCAGTTGCGCTTTTTGGCCTACCACGCCGACGGACAGGCGCTTCCGGGAGAGGAGATGAAGATGCTACACCTCGGCATCGGAAGTTTGAGGCCGGAGCAGGTTCAGGTACACCGCCTCTCCGGAGTCAGCGCCGACGACAATCGGAGCAACCTCACTTCGACGGTCCGGATGAAATCATCGACGGCCGCGCCGGGCGAGGATCTTCCGGTAGAGTATGCCCTCTCGGCGGCTTATCCGAACCCCTTCAACCCTCAAACGAACTTCACGTTGCGGCTCGTGGAAACGCAGGAAGTTACGGTGGAGGTTTACGACATGCGCGGAAGCCGGGTCACGGTGCTCCATCGGGGGATGCTATCGGGAGGTGAGGAGCACCCGTTTACGTTTGAGGCCCTTTCGCTCTCTAGCGGGCAGTACTTCATCGTGGCAAAGGGTCCCCATTTTCAGCAGGTACGCCCGGTAACCCTTCTTAAATAAGCATCGGGCCGGAAACAGCGAGCGCGAAAAGCCGTGTCGGGCCGCCCCCGATACGGCTTTTCTTTTGCCGTATGCGGACGCAGCAAAACTCGGCGCAATGATGGGTAAACCTGAAGCCGGAGCAGACGTAAAAGGGGGTTGTCTTGAAGCGAACCATAAACCCTGTCGAATGCCATGAACTACGAAGTCAACGATTTTCAGATGGATGTCATAGATGCCAGCCGGGAAAAGCCGGTCCTGGTCGATTTCTGGGCGCCGTGGTGCGGGCCCTGCCGGATGATCGGGCCGGTGCTGGAGAAATTGGCCCGGGAGCAGGCCGATCGCTGGACGCTTGTGAAGGTCAATACCGACGTGCATCCGGAAGTATCCGGCGCGTATGATATCCGGGGCATCCCGGCGGTGAAGCTGTTTTCGGAGGGTAAAGTGGTCGATGAGTTCACCGGCGCCTTGCCCGAGTATGCCATCGTTCAGTGGCTCGACAAGGCCCTGCCGAGCGAGAACAAGCGCCGGATCGAGCGGGCGCGGATGGCGCTGGCCGGCGGAAATACGGATGAGGCGACGGACTTGCTCAATGACGTGCTGGCGACTGAGCCGAATCACCCGGAAGCCAGGCTGCTGCTGGCGCAACAGATCGTGTTCGATGAACCCGAACAGGCGGAACGGTTGCTCGGCGAGGCGGCGTTTGCCGGGGCGGGATATATGCAGGCGGAAGAATCGATCAAGACGGTGGTTCGCCTGCACCGGCTTCACGAAAACCCGGAATCGCTGCCGGATGAGCCGGTCAAGGAGATCTATCTGAAAGGCATTGAAGCAGTGATGCGGAAAGATTTCGAAACGGCGGCGCCCCTGTTTATCGAGGTGATCCGGAAAGACCGATACTACGATGACGACGGGGCGCGGAAAGCCTGCCTGGCGCTGTTTGCACTGCTGGGCGACGACCATCCCGCCGTCGCGAAGAACCGGCGTCTGTTCGATATGGCGTTGTACTGAATAATCCCCCCGGCAAACCTCCCCGCGAAGGGCTGCGGACCTCCGGGACACGGCCGGGAAAGCCCGGGTCATGCCGCGCTGGCTCGTTCCTGATCCCGGTACTGCAATTCGTACAGGCGCCGGTACAGACCTCCCAGCGCAAGCAGCTCCTGATGGGTTCCTCGCTCCCTGATACGGCCCCTGTGCATCACGAGGATCTGGTCGGCGTGCTGTACGGTGGACAGGCGGTGAGCAATAATGACGGACGTACGGCCTTCGAGCAGCTTTTCGAGGGCTTGCTGAATGGCGTGCTCCGTTTCGGTATCGACGCTGGAGGTGGCTTCATCGAGAACGAGTACCTCGGGGTCGTAGACGAGCGCCCGCACAAAGGAAAGCAGCTGGCGCTGCCCGTGCGACAGCGATGCCCCTCGCTCCCGGACGTCCTGTGCGTATCCGTCAGGCAGGCGGTCGATGAACCGGTCCGCCCCGACCAGCTCAGCGGCATGGCGTATCCGTTCGGGGGTGATGGCCGGGTTGTGTAGCGTCAGGTTCCGCTCGATGGAACCGGAGAAAAGAAACACGTCCTGTAGAACAAGGCCGATGTGGCGGCGCAAGTCCTTCAGGCGCATGTCGATTATAAGCTTGCCGTCTACGCGGATTTCCCCTTTCTGGATGTCGTAGAAGCGAAGGAGCAGGTTGATCAGAGTGGTTTTGCCGGAACCGGTAGCCCCGACGATGGCGACCGATTGGCCCGGCTCGACCGTAAAGGACACGTCCCGGAGCACCCAGTTCGGTTCTTTTCCTTCCTGCGGATCGTCGTACGAGAACCAGACGTTCCGAAACTCGATCCGGCCGCGCAGCGGTTCATCAGGGAGCGGTGCGGGCGTTTCCTTCAGGGAAATGTCCTGATCGAGTAAGCCGAAAATGCGTTCCGCTCCCGCCATGCCGCTCTGGAGGGTGTTGAACTGGTCCGACAGGTTTCGGATGGGCTCAAAAAAAAGGCGCACGTACTGGATGAATGCGATCAGGACGCCCAGAGTGAGCGTGCCCGTCATGGCGCGGATACCGCCGAACCAGATGACGAGCCCGAGCGCTACGGAAGCGATGATCTCCACGGCCGGCCAGAACAGCGCGAAATAGTAAACGGTTTTGTTTTGCGCTACGCGGTGATCGTTGTTGATCTCCCGGAAACGCCTCATTTCTTCCTTTTGCCGGTTGAATACCTGCACGATGCTCATACCGGTGATGTGCTCCTGCAGGAAGGAGTTGAGGCGCGCGACCTGTGTGCGGGTCTCCCGGTATTGATCCCTGACCTTTCTCCGGAAAACCGAGGTCGCCCAGATCATGAGGGGCATGACGGTCAGCGTAACCACCGCCAGAAACACGTTCAGCGAGAACATGAAGTAGGCGATGAAAACAAGCCGGAACAGATCGCCGAGGATAGTAACGACGCCTGCCGAAAGGACGTCGCTCAGGGATTCTACGTCGCTTGTGGTGCGGGTAATGAGGCGCCCGACCGGAGTGCGGTCGAAAAAGCGCAGCGACTGCCGCTGCACGTGCCGGAACACCTTGAGCCGGAGGTCGAAGATGGCTCGCTGGCCTATCCACTGGGTTAGATAGTCGTTTATGAACGAGAGGATTCCTTCGCCCAGCAAAACCACGAACAGCAAGATGACGATGTCCCGCAGGCCCTCCAGATCGCCGGGCACGATGTGCCGGTCGATGGCAACCTGAACGAGCTTCGGGCGCAGCGGCCCCAGGAAAGCCGCCGCCATGACGGTAATGAAGGCCAGGATGACCCACTGCTTGTAGGGCATCAGGAAGGAGAAGATGCGCCCGAGCAGCCTCCCGTCGAAACCGGGGTTGGACTCGTCCGATTTCTGAGCCTGGGTCTGGGTATCGGAAGCCAAAGCGGTTAAAGGGGTTGAAGTGGATCCGGATTCAGGAGGCTATGCGGCGTGCGTCGGCGGGTGCGTTCACGGCGTACCGATGCAGTTCGCGAGCGATTTCTACAGGCTGAAAAAAGGCGGCCGCTTCTTCTTCCAACGGAGCCGGGTCCGCATAGCGGGCGCTGAAGTGCCCGAGCAGCAATCGGGACGCCTCGGCCCGGCCGGCAATTTCAGCGGCCTCCCGGGCCGTCGAGTGCCCGGTTGCTTCGGCCCTGGCCTGATGCCGGGACGTAAACGTGGCTTCGTGGTAAAGCAGATCGACCCGGTCGGCCAGCGCCACGGCATTTTCGCACGGACGGGTATCGGTAACGAAGGCGAAACGGACACCCGGGCGTGGTTGGCCGGTTACTTCCTCCGGCCGAACGGTACGGCCTCCCGCGGCAACCGATCGGTTTTCCTTCAGGAGACGGTACAGGTGAACGTCGGTAATGCCGAGATCGCGGGCGCGGGCAACATCCAGGCGACCCGGCCGGTCCTTTTCGACGTATCGGTAGCCCACTGTGAAAATACGGTGGTCGAGAGGGCGGGCTTCTACAGTGAAGCGGGCAGCCTCAAATACAATACCGCCCGAAAAGTCCTCCGGCAACTCGATGAACGTTACCGGCACGTTCATTTCCCCATTCTCCGCCAGGCCCGGCGTCCGAAGAAGCAGATCCCGTAGACCATGCGGGCCGCAGACGACCAGGGGACGCTCCCGCCCGAGGAGTGTCATGGTAGAAAGCAACCCCATGAGACCGAAGAAGTGATCTCCATGCAGATGCGTGATGAAGACGGCGTCGATTCTGGAGTGTTTCATCCCGGCCTGGATGAGGCGCAACTGGGCGCCTTCCCCACAATCGAACAGCAACATACCGTCCGGCCGGACGAGGACCAGCGCCGACATGTGGCGGTTCTTCGTGGGTATGGCCGATGCCGTGCCGAGGGGAATGACTTCGTGAACCATCGAAAGCGCGCTCCTGCCCTGTCAAGTAAGGGCTTCGATCTCCTGCTCCAGGAGTTGTTTTCGGTAAAGGCCGGCGTACAATTTGTCCTGAAGCACCAGCTCGTCGTGGGTTCCCCGCTCGACGATGCGGCCCTCGTCGAGCACCAGGATCAGATCGGCATGCTGAACCGCTGAAATGCGGTGGCTGACGATGACCATGGTGCGCCGGCTGTAATGGTTGCGCAGGTTTTCGAGAATGCTGCGCTCGGTATTCGTATCGACGGCCGAGAGCGCGTCGTCCAGCACGAGGATAGCCGGCTGCCTGATGAGCGCCCTGGCGATGGACGCCCGCTGTTTCTGACCGCCCGAGAGGGTAATGCCCCGCTCGCCGACGTACGTTTCGAATCCGCCGGGGAAGTCGCGGATGTTCTGGATGAGCTCAGCGTGTTCGGCTGCCCGGTCTACCTCCTCGGCGCCGGCGTGCAGTTTGCCGAAAGCAATGTTGTTGGCTACCGTATCGCTGAAAAGAAAAACCTCCTGCGGCACGTAGCTGATCGAGGATCGCAAAAGGCTCAGCGGAATGTCCCGGACGTCCCGGCCGTCGATCTCCACGACCCCGGCGGACGAATCGATCAGCCGCATGATCATGCTCACGAGGGTCGTTTTTCCGCTTCCGGTACGCCCTACCACGGCGAGCGTCGCCCCGGCAGGAACCTGGAAGCTGATCTCGTGGAGCACCCTGCGGTCGTCGTCCTCATATTCATACGATACGTTGCGAAAGGCGATACTGCCCTCGATGCGTTCGATGGAACGATCCGTGCGCTCGCTGTCGGTGATCGCCGGGGGGGTATCGAGAATTTCGTTGAGCCGCACCATGGAGGCCGAGGCCCGCTGCACCATCGAAATGACGAAACCGAGGGAGGCCACCGGCCACGTCATCAGGGCGACGTAAATCATGTACTCGGCAATGTTACCGATGGTAATGGCGCCCGCCATCACGAGGCGGCCGCCTATCCATACCACAATAATGCTGGACGTACCCACCAGGAGCAAGAAAACGGGCTTCCATGTTGCATCGACGCGGGCCAGATCGAGCATCCGACGGCGGTACTCCTCGCTTTCCCGCTCGAACGATTCCGCTTCGGCCGACTCGCGGGTGTAGGCCTTGATGACGCGAATCCCGGCTAGCGCCTCCTGAACGCGGCTCGTAAGGACGGAATACTGCTTCTGAATGGCGTCGCTGCGCGTATGCACCAGGTGCGCTACGAAGAACACCGCCACGGCCAGAAACGGCATCGGAATGAGGGCATACAGCGTCAGGCGGGGCGAAATGATCAACATCACGCTCACGGCGGTAATGACCAGCACGACCGCACGGACGGCATACATGATGGCCGGACCTACATACCGCCGAACCTGCTCGATGTCGCTGGTGGCCCGGGTAATGACGTCTCCCGTGGATACACGCCGGTAAAAGCCGAGCGACAACTTCTGCAGGTGATCATAGAGCTGGTTGCGCAGGTCATACTCGATATGCCGCGAGGCCACCACGACCGTCTGGCGCATGAGGAACGTGAAAAAGCCGCTCAGGACGCTCAGCGCGATGATGATCCCCCCGTAAACGGCCAGGCCTTTGATGAAACTCGAAAAGAGGAGCGTTTGCAGGTTCGTCCCCGCATAGAGGCCGTACAACGTCACGAACCGCGGTATGCTATCGACAGCCTGCCGGACGACGATAGGCACGACGATGCTGAACCCCGCCGATACGACGGCGCACAGCAAGCCGGGGACAAACAGATGCTTGTATTTCCAGAAGTACGGGTTCAACCGCCTGAGCGGACCCATGCGTATATCCTTACAGTTACGGAGCAGCGGACCGCAGGAAACGATCTTCTTCCAAACGCCCGGCACGGGTGTTCGGATCCGTCGTTCATACAACCCGGTATGGTATATCCTCCTGCCCCTCCAGTGCGGCGAGCACCGACGCGGCGCACATGCGGGCCATTTCCGTGCGCGTTTCCACCGTGGCGCTGCCCAGGTGAGGAGCCAGCACCACACGAGGATTATCGAACAGGCCGGGATGGACGGCGGGTTCATGCTCGAACACGTCCAGACCCGCCCCGGCAATCCGCCCTTCCCGAAGCGCCTCGACCAGCGCCGCCTCGTCCACGATGGCCCCTCGAGCCGTGTTGATCAAAAAGGCGGTCGGCTTCATGCGGGTGAACGCGGCCGCGTCGATGAGGCGGCGGCTTTCCTGGTTCAGAGGGCAATGCAGTGAAACAACGTCGCTTTCGGCGAGCAACGAATCCATG
>CBDUBS010000025.1:0-28899 GCA_965365445.1 uncultured bacterium
TTACTCGGACCTTCGAGGTTGTTCGGTTGCGCCGGAAGATGTCGTAAAAGCCGTTCACTGCTTGAACGAAGCCTATGAACGGTCCGGTCGGGCTTTCCGGATCAATCAATGGGCGGAGGGTTTCAGAATGGCTACGGTGGCGGAGTACAGGCCGTTCATCACCCGTCTCTACACAAAGGAAACCACCCGAAGGCTATCCCGTACGCTCAGCGAAACGTTGGCCGTAATAGCGTACAAGCAACCGGTTACCCGGGCTCAGGTGGATTTCGTTCGGGGCGTCGATTCGGATTATGCGATCAAGAGACTACTGGAGCTCGGGCTGATCGACATCACGGGGCGAAGCGAAACGGTAGGCCGGCCGCTCCTTTACGGCACCACGGTCGCCTTCCTGGATCAGTTTGGCCTTAATTCGCTGGATGACCTGCCGGGTATCAGGGAAGTGGAGGAGTTGCTCGACGACCCCGGCTTCAGCCGGGAGCGGGCGCGCTGGATGCTCCTGAAGGGCGAAGCCGAGGAGCCCGGCCTCGCGGAGGATAAAGCGCTCGAAAATGACCGGACACTGGATAATGGAGAGCGGCCCGGAGTATAATCCCGATATGAAAGACCAGAACCGAAAGCGAACCATAGGACAGCCCTACAGGGGCAAACCCAGGCGTACATCCGCCGAAGTCCCGCAGGAAGAAGGAGCCACGCGGATAAACCGGTATATAGCGCAGGCCGGTGTGGCTTCCCGCCGGAAGGCGGATGAACTCGTCCTGGAGGGCAGGGTGAAGGTGAACGGCGTCGTCGTGAAGGAGCCGGGTACGAAAATCAGCGAAGAAGATGTGGTAGAAGTGAATGGCCGCGTGATCTCTCCGCAGGGACACCAGTACATTCTGCTCAATAAACCCAACGATACCATCACGACCCGAAGCGACGACCGGGGCCGCCGCACCGTCATGGACCTGATAACTTTGCCGGATGAGGAAAAAGCCGGCCTCTTTCCGGTAGGCCGGCTCGACCGAAACACACTGGGCGTATTATTGCTCACCAACGACGGCGAGCTTGCCCACCGTTTGATGCATCCCCGTTTCGAAATCGAAAAGGTGTATCAGGTCCGCACGGCAGAGCCTGTGAGAAATTCCGACGTTGATAAACTTCGGCGAGGCATCGAGTTGGATGAAGGTGTAGCCACCGCCGATCATGTCGAGTTCATCAATCCAAACGATGCCCGCGAGGTGGCTATCGTACTGCATGAGGGCAAAAACCGGCAGATCCGCCGGATGCTCGAAAGTATCGGCCACGAGGTGCTTTTCCTGGAGCGCGTGCGTTATGCCGGCCTTACTACGCAGGGATTGCGGCAGGGGAGATGGAGAAAACTGTTTCCCGCCGAAGTGCGCAAACTGCGGCGCCTCGTAAAATTGCACTGATCCTTCATCCGGATCATCGTCCATCCCACCCTCCACACCCATTCCCCGTAATGACCTCCCTAGATCCGCTGGAACATAAAATTCGGGGCGAAGGCTTGACCTACGACGATGTGCTGCTGGTTCCGGCGCATTCGGAAGTAATGCCTCGCGATGTCGAAACGTACACCCCGCTAACGCGCGACATCCAGTTACGGATACCTCTGCTCTCCGCGGCAATGGATACCGTAACGGAATCCGACATGGCCATCGCTATGGCTCGGGAGGGGGGGGTAGGCGTTCTGCATAAAAACATGACGGTGGAGCGGCAGGCTTCCGAGGTGCGACGCGTAAAGCGTTCCGAGAGCGGGATGATCCTCGACCCGATCACATTGCATGAAGATGATTCGGTGGCGGATGCGCGGGCGCTCATGGCTCGGTATTCGATCGGAGGCATCCCAATCGTCGATGCCGACACAAAACTCATCGGCATCGTCACGAACCGTGATCTTCGATTTCAGCTGGACGGTCAGGCCAGGCTGTCGGGCTTCATGACCCGGGACCATCTCGTAACGGCTCCCATGGGCACCACGCTCGAGCAAGCCGAAGCGTTGTTGCAGGAGCGCAAGATCGAGAAACTTCCCGTGGTGGATGACCAGGGCCGCCTCAGGGGCTTGATTACGTTCAAAGACATCGAGAAAAAACTAAAATACCCGAACGCCTGCAAGGACGAACACGGCCGGCTCCGGGTAGGCGCCGCTGTGGGCGTCACGGCCGATACGTTCCAGAGAGTGACGGCCCTGGTAGAGGCGGGCGTCGATTTCGTGACCGTCGATACGGCTCACGGTCACTCGGAAGGGGTACTGCGGATCGTTAGAGCCATCAAAAGCGAGCACCCCGGTCTCAACGTAATCGTGGGTAACGTGGCGACCGGCGAGGGCACGCAGGCCCTCATCGACGCCGGCGCCGACGCGGTGAAAGTGGGTATAGGCCCGGGGTCTATCTGCACCACACGCATCGTAGCCGGTGTAGGCGTGCCGCAATTAACCGCCGTAATGGAGTGTGCGGCCGTAGCCCGCCCGCAGGGCATTCCCATCATTGCCGACGGGGGCATCAAACAGACGGGCGACATCGCCAAAGCCATCGCCGCCGGAGCCAGTTCCGTAATGATAGGCGGCTTGTTTGCCCGTGTGGAAGAGAGCCCCGGGGAAACCATTCTGTACGAGGGCCGCAAATTCAAGTCATACCGGGGTATGGGGTCGGTGGGGGCCATGCAGTCGGGGTCGAAAGACCGCTATTTCCAGGACGTTGAGGATGACATCAAAAAACTCGTGCCGGAAGGGATTGAAGGACGCGTGCCGTACGGAGGAACGTTAGGGGAGGTCGTTTACCAGATGATGGGCGGACTCCGGGCGGCTATGGGCTATTGCGGCTCCCGTAATCTCCAGGAACTGTACAGCAAGGCCCAGTTTATCAGAATTACGGATTCCGGTATACGGGAAAGCCATCCCCACGATGTAGTAATTACCCGGGAGTCACCCAATTACAGTTCGGTTTGAGTAGCTGACTATTTTACGCGGCCCTCTCTACCTATGAAGTGAACGGGCAGGCGTCCCTTTCCGCTGCTACAGGAATCCAGAAAGTGCATCCATGACGCCCTTTACCATTCTCCGGTCCATTCTTGCCGAAATGGGCGCGGATTCGGTGTTGCTTTCTTTCCTTCCGGACATCCGGTGGACGTGCGGGTTTACGGGGTCCAACGGGCTGCTCGTAGTGACCTCAAACAGAGCGCTTTTCCTGACGGATGGCCGGTATGGAGAGCAGGCGCTCAGGGAAGTCCACGATGCGGAGGTCGAAGCGGGATCGTATGACCTGTATGGTGCGATAGCCGCGGCGCACATCTGGAACGAGGGCGGTACCGTACTGGTGCAGGCCGATCACCTAACCCTTGCCGAGCTGGATACGCTCTCGGATCGGTTTCCTGCCGTAAAGTGGGTATTCGTCAAGGATTTGCTCTCCCGCTTCGTTGCGCGGAAAGAGGCCTGGGAGGTCGATTGTATCCGGCGGGCCCTGGCCATTACAGAACGAGTGTTCGAGCGAGTGGTCGGTTTTATAAAGCCCGGTGTTACCGAAAAGGAGCTGGCGGCCGAGATAACATACGGTCACCTTTCGGAGGGGGCGGACGCCATGTCGTTCGAACCCATCGTGGCTTCCGGGCCGAACGGGGCATTACCTCACTGGCGGGCCGGCTCACGAAAGCTCCAACGCGGCGATATGATCGTTCTCGACTTCGGTTGTTTCCTGGAAGGCTACGCGTCCGACATGACGAGAACGGTAGCCCTGGGCGAACCCGGCGAGGAAGCTCGTGAAGTCTACCGGATCGTACTCGAAGCGCAGGGCAGAGCGTTGGAGACGGCGCGTAGCGGCATTACCGGGGTCGAATTGGACTCGGCGGCCCGGTCGGTCATCCAGCAGGCCGGTTACGGGTCCTGTTTTACGCATAGCCTCGGGCATGGTGTGGGTTTGCAGATTCACGAATGGCCTCGTATCGCCGCTGCATCGGATTTTCCCTTACCGGAAAATGCCGTCGTCACCATTGAACCGGGCGTCTATCTGCCTGGCCGGTTCGGCGTGCGCATCGAAAACATGATACGGCTACATCCTACGGGAAACGATGATCTTACCCGGACTCCCCGGAATCTGCTCATACTGTAGGGCATCTACCCCTTGAACCCGCACGGACATCTCGCATCGCACCCCACAGTACGGCGCAACGTACTCGTCGTTGCCTACTACTTCCCCCCGATGGCTCTGAGCGGGGTACAACGCATCGCCAAGTTCGTCAAGTACCTGCCTGATTTCGGGTGGACCCCGACCGTTCTGACCGTAGAGCCGCGCGCTTATTTTGCCTACGACACGACTATTCTTGAGGAGCTTGAAGAGGCGGGAATCGAGATCATCCGGACGTCTTCTCTGGATCCGACACGCATATTCAGCCGTCCGGGCCGTTTAGCCATGCCGGGAGAAACGGCTCGAAAAGGATTCTCCTACCTAAGCCAGCTGGCATTCGTCCCGGATAATAAAATAGGATGGAAACGGCCTGCACTTCGCCGGGCGGTGGACCTCGTAGAGAGCCGGGCGTTTGACCTCGTTTTTTCCACCGCACCGCCCTACACCGCGCATCTCATCGGCGCCGCATTGAGCCGACGGACCGGCATACCCCTCGTGGCTGACTTTCGCGACGATTGGGTGGGGAATCCGCGCCACGTCTATCCTACCCGCGCGCACCGGTTGTTGAACCAGCGCCTCGAAAGCAGGGTGGTTCGGACCGCTGCACGCGTCGTGACGATCAACCGGTTCATAGGACAGGCGCTCACGGATCGAAATTCGCGGGACGGATGGCAACCTTCTGTCTCCATTATTCCGCAAGGGTACGACGCCGCCGATTTTCCGTCCACCACACCGCCCTCCGTCGGGAAACTCCGGTTGCTGTACAGCGGAGTGTTCTACGACGTACAGACACCCGATTTCTTTCTCCGAGCCGTTCATACCCTTCTGCGCCGGCAACCCGACCTGTCGGATAAGCTGGAACTGGAGTTTGTTGGCGCCCTCCCGCGCACCTCGTTAGGAGTGATCAAAGAACTGGGCTTGTCCGATATTGTCCGGTACGAAGGATACCTCTCGCATCGGAAGACCGTGGAAAGGCTGACCGGCGCCGATGTATTATGGATGACGGTGGGGCGACGAAAGGGGGCCGAGGGCATATCGACAGGCAAGCTGTATGAATACTTCGGAGCGCGAAAGCCGATACTTGCGCTGGCTCCGGAAGGAGCGGTGCGGGAAGTCCTTTCGGAGCACGGGGCGGCCTTCATAGCCGAACCGGATGATACGGCAAGCATCCTCCAAGCGCTGAATCGTATTGTGGATCTGTGGAAGGCTCGCGACCTTCCGATCCCTCGCGAGGATTTCGTTAATCAGTACGAAAGGCGGCATCTGACCGGGCTCCTGGCGCAACTTTTCGATGATGTTGCGTCAACTAACCAGTAGCTGACTGTACTGAGGTATATCTGCCTGTTTATCAACTTGTAGTTGGGAGCATTTTCCGGGATTGCGCTCATCCCGGCGCCCTTTCGCCAAACGCCATTTCTGAATGTTATGCAGCATATTAACATCACCCGTCCTGCACCCGACCGGCTGAATTTGGTGCTACCTAGCAGGGAAGAAGTTATGGAAGAAGTAGTCCGGCATCTGGACGCCTTTTTGTCGGAGCAGGAAATCAGTGACGACCTCGCATACAGGATAACGCTGGTTGCAACCGAAGCCATAACGAATGCCATAAAACACGGCAATGCATACGATCCCGAAAAGAAGGTGACTTTTGATTTATATACGACGCCTTCCGGATTTCACGCCGTTGTTGAAGATGAAGGAAACGGGTTTTTGCCGGAAAACATGAGAGATCCCCTGATGGAATCGAATATATTGAAGCCCGGCGGCAGGGGTATATTTCTCATGAAGTCTCTTTCCGACCAGTGCCGATTCGAGAAGGGGGGGCGGTGTATTCACCTGATTATCAATAAGGATGACCCGGTTTAAACCGTTTGTAATTTGATGAAATCGTCGATTCCTGTATTTACATCCAGCCACTTGTATTCAGGGAAGCGCCGAAACCATGTAAGTTGTCTTTTTGCATATCTACGGGTTGCCTGTTTGATGGCCGATGTCGCCTCTTCTAGCGTAATCTCATCATTCAGGAATTGAATTCCCTCCCGGTACCCTATCGTTTGCAAAGCGTTTATTTCAGGGTCGTATCCCTGAGTCAGAATAGCTTCTATTTCCGCGATCAGACCTCTTTCTATCATTCGATCCGTCCGAAAATTTATCGATTCGTATAGTAATGCGCGTGGCAGATCCAGAACATATGTTTCATAACTACTATCATGTGTTTCCCCCTGCTTCCAGAAGGAAGAAAGCGACTTTCCGGTAGCCAGGTACACCTCCAGGGCGCGAACGATGCGTTGCGTATGGGTGGGCGGAATAGTTGCCGCCAGTACGGGATCGACTTTAACCAGCTCCCGGTACAACGTCCGGACGCCGTGCTCTTTAATTTTTTCATTAAGATCCCGCCTGATATCCTCTGGCACGGAGGGGATATCGGCAAGTCCGTGCAACAAAGCTTGCAGGTAAAGGGTCGAGCCGCCCACTATGATAGGCCGACGCCCTCTCTGCCGAATATCGCGTATGCGCTCTGTCGCCTGACGAGCAAAAGCGCCTGCAGAGAAGGGTTCTTCCAGGTTCAACTCGTCAATGAAGTGATGCGGTACTCCGGCCGTCTCTTCAAGAGAAGGTTTCGCCGAACCGATGCTCAACTGGCGATATATCTGGCGGCTATCCGCCGATATGATTTCACCGTTCGAAGCCCGTGCGATCTGAATACCTATAGCCGTCTTGCCCACGGCAGTCGGGCCTGCCAGCACAAGGATGGGTTTATCTCTTCCCGGATCGTTCATGGTGTGTACATGAGATTGGCGCCGTGTCAAACCCGTCGGAATTCGATCGGTAAATGCGTGTAAGGATATGGAGTCATTTTCATTAAGAATGCCAAATGGGTAAATTCGTGGACCATTCTGGATCGGTGGAGACCCTGTCGAGGCGCGGGCGGCTCATCTGTTACTGAATGCACCGTCTTGTTCAACCCGGTCGGTTGATTCTGAACTTTTATTTTGAGGACCCCACATGGAGCGTATTGACGAAATCGACGTACAGATTCTATCCCTGCTTCAGGCCAACGGTCGTATGAAGCGAAACAAGATAGCCGAAGAAGTGGGTCTATCCTTGCCGTCGGTGAGCGACCGGATGCGCAAGCTGGAGGAGCGGGGCGTAATCACGGGTTACCATGCCGTCGTCAATCCGAAGCGTTTGCGCATCGATATTACCGCATTCATTCGTGTGACGGTTGACGGCGCCGATAATTACCCCGAGTTCATCCGCCGCGCGCTTGCACTGGATTCCATTCTGGAGGTACATCTGGTCACGGGAGAAGGTTCGCATATCCTGAAGATACGCACACGGGATACCACCTCCCTCGAACGGCTGCTGCTCAACATTCAGGCATGGCCGGGCGTTCACGGCACGAGCACCAGTATCGTTCTGAGTTCGTACAAGGAATCTCTGGCCGTGGCCGTAGCGCCGACCGAGATCGTTCAGTTCGAGGAGGAATAGGCGCTACCGACTGAAGGAGGAAGCCTCGTTGGGTTAAGGTAATGGTTTAGCCGGATCGGGCCAACTTCCTCCGGTTTAATACGATACCGTCTGGTTGTCGAACGCGGGAGTGATTACCGGTTATACCTTCTTTCCTGATTGCAAGCCTGATAAAGACCGTGCGCATCATCGATATCTCGGTTGCCCTGCAAGCCGGCGTGCCCGTATGGCCCGGCGATCAGCCGTTCGTAGAAGAATGGACGGCTCGAATACAGGAGGGGAGCGGCGTGAATGTTGGATCCATCCGGTTGAGCACGCATACCGGCACGCATGTCGATGCGCCGCTTCACTGCGAGGAAGGCGGTGGTTCCGTTGGACGGTTGCCTCTGGAAGCGTTCGTTGGCAGGGCCGCCGTCTTCGATGCAACGGAATCCCTTCGTGTAGACCAGGCGTGTTTGAGCGGGCTGAACTACGAGCATACGACGCGCATTCTGTTCAAGACAGTCCGCCGGACTCCTTCGAAAGGTGAACTTCCGAAAGACTATGCGGCATTCGATCCTGCGCTGATTGCTTTTCTTTCATCCCGGGGGGTCGTCCTCATAGGTACGGATGCTCCCTCCGTAGATCCGGTCGATAGCCCGACGCTTCCTGCGCATCATGCGCTGGTAGCCGCGAACATCGTCTCCCTGGAAAATCTGTCGCTTGGGCACGTCGAGCCGGGCGAGTACGAGCTAATTGCTCTGCCTCTCAAAATAATCGATATGGATGCGGCGCCCGTAAGAGCCGTTCTGATCCGTCGGTAGGGTGGGCGGACGCCTGTTACAGTAACGTCACGGGGCGCGACAAACCGCCGTTACCTTTGGGCATACTTACAGGTACGTCGGTGTGTTGCGCCGACAACCCATCCACTTCAGGAACAAAGCGAAGGTGCTATGGACCGTTTTACGAAGGCTCTACTGGCTGAACTCGCAGGTGTAAACGAACCTGTAGCCGTGTCTCTTTTCATGCCCACCAATCACGTCGAATCGGAATTTGCGCAGAATCCGATCCGATTGAAGAATTTGCTCAAGCATACTCGGGCGGAACTCAAAGAGCGAGGCTTACGGGATTCGGATATCGACGAATTGCTTGAGCCTGCCGCTTCTTTACTTGATAACGCACCTTACTGGCGCACGGTAAATCATGGCATGGCGCTTTTTCTGACGCCTTCCATGTCTCGTATTTTCAGACTGCCCATTCCGTTCGAAGAAATAGCCGTAACATCCAGACGTTTCCACTTGAAACCTCTGTTTCCTCTCATTGCGTCGAATAAACGTTTCTATGTTTTATCGATCAGTCGCAATGAAGTAAAGTTGTGCCTGGGTACCCTGTATAATCTCACGGAAATAGAAAGCAAACAGATACCTTCGGACATACAGGAAGCTTTATGGTATGACGAAAACGACGGCAGCCGAAATCGATTGCACTCCGGGCCCCGTTATTCCTCCACGCATGGGTCGGCGAAAAACTTTGCACAGTACACGGCGCACGGTGGCGAGTCGGATGATTTAGCCTCAGGCGCTCACGAAACATTATTGCGGTATTTCCGAGAGATCGATTCCGGGGTGGTTGCTACGCTTGACGGCGACCAGTCAACTCCTTTGTTGTTGGCCGGCGTAAACCATTACCTGCCTATTTACCGGGAGGCCAATACGTACGCCGGGTTAATGGAAAACGAAATCGTGTCCGGTAATCCGGACGGGTTGCCGTCCCGTACGTTGCACGAAAAAGCGTGGAAGATCATGGAACCGGCATTCCGGGTATCGGAAGAGAAAGCCATTGCCGAGTTCAAAGAAGTATACCACACGGATGCATCGCGGGCATCGGATGACCTGAAGGAGATAGTCCCGGCCGCCTTTTTCAGCCGTGTAGATACCTTGTTCGTGCCGGTTGGCAAATACGTCTGGGGAAAGTACGATCCCACGAGAAACACCGTGGTCATCCACGATCATCAGGAACCGGGCGACGAGGATTTGCTCAACGCGGCTGCTTTGCAGACATACCTGAACGGCGGCACGGTCCATGCGCTCGATCCGGAAAAGATGCCGGTGGAGGATGTCATCGCTGCCCGGTTCCGATTCCCGGCTTCCGTTAAAGCGGGAGAAGTAGCGTAAACGTGCTCTGTGCGGCCGGCAGATCGGTTATTTCCAGCGCAGTGCTCGGGTTTAGACGTGAATGAAATCGGCCGCATTGTCCCTGAGCTTGTCACGCTGGTGTACATACACCATGGTTGTCTCGATCTTTTTGTGTCGGGCGTGAGTTTGAACCTGTGCCAGCGAAGCTCCGGCTTCGATGGCCAGGGTACAACCTGTATGGCGAAGCGTATGGGCGCCAATGTGTTCGGAAAGACCGGCGCGAGCGGCCGTCTGCTTGACGATGCGATAAATGGAATGCGCCGTCAGGCGGTTGTCGCCGCTTCGCCGGTTGCTTAACGAACGCCATAAGGGACCTTCCTGGATGTCGTAATGCCTTTTCATGACATCGATTTCATCCACGACGTGAGCGGGTATTTTCACGTATTGATCCGTACCGCCTTTGGTTTCAGGAAGATCGAGAATCCAGTAACGTCCCAGAGGCCGGATGTGCTCGACGTTCATGGAGGCGGCCTCCGAGCGCCGGAGAACGCAGTGGAGCAACATGGAAATCAGGGCGTGGTCTCGGATGGCGGCCTTCCCGGCCTCCAGGGCCGCGTCCAGCAGTCCGCGCGCCTGAGTGGCTGTCAGGACGAATACCGCCCGGTCGGTTTTCCTCGAGCCGCTGATTTTTCGAAGTAACGGCCTGTCGGTCGGGTTATGGTCCATCGCGCCCAGCGCAGACAACCACTCGAAAAACCCACGTATGGCGGCAAGCCGTCGTTTGAGGGTCGCCGGGCGCGCTCCTTCGGTTTCCAGCAAATCCAGGTAGCGATTTACATCCAGAAACCGGATGCTCCGAACCTGCTCCAGATCGGGCGCAGAAGTCCCAAAAAAATCCACGAGGTCGTTTCTGTAAGCCCGACGCGTCTGAGGACGATCGAACCGTTGCAGAAACGCCTCCAGCAAGTGGCGCTTAACGGAATCGTACCCGACTGCCGGCGCATTCGAAAAGGTGGGGGTTGAAGACGCACCGGGATGAGAGATAAGGTATCCTTCGGAGCCCATCGATTTATCCTCTAAGTATGATAACCGTTCTTATCATACTTAGAGGATAGGACTTTGAGCAGAAAGTTGCAAGCGCCGGGCCGGCCTTGTCGAGCGGACTCCTCGGAATACCTACGCGGTTACGGCGCTTGCGGACACGATGGCGGCGCCGGTTTCGGTATCGAAGAAATGGAGTTTATCCAGGTCGAGCGCTACGTGCACCGGCTCCGCCGGCTCAGGCAACGGCTGCGGATCGACGCGGGCAATGATGGGTTGATCGCTGGTGCGCATGTAAACGAAAATCTCGTTTCCCATGGGCTCCAGTACGTCGATTGTCAGTGTGGCATCGGCCGTACGAATTTCCTTATGTATGCGCCCGGCGATGTATATATCCTCCGGGCGGATGCCCAGCGTTACGCTGCGCTCTTCCAGGTCGGCGAAACGGCCGCCGTCCAGACTCAGTTGAAATGCGCCTTCAGAGCCGATGAATCTCAAGCCGTTATTGCGCACGATACGTCCTTCCACGAAGTTCATGGCCGGGCTGCCGATGAAGCCTGCCACGAATCGGTTTACGGGGTGATTGTACAGGTTCAGAGGTGTGTCGATTTGTTGCACCTCTCCGTCCTTCAGCACCACGATTCGCGAGCCCATCGTCATGGCTTCCGTCTGGTCGTGGGTGACGTAAATCATGGTTGTCCCGAGCTGCCTGTGCAGCTTGGAGATTTCCGTCCGTGTCTGCACCCGTAACTTAGCGTCCAGGTTCGACAGGGGCTCGTCGAAAAGAAACACCTGCGGTTTCCTTACGATGGCTCGCCCGACGGCCACCCGTTGCCTTTGCCCGCCCGATAGCTGCTTTGGCTTCCTGTCCAGGATGCTCTGTATGCCCAGAATGTCAGCGGCCTGTTTGACGCGCGTATCGATCTCGCTTTTCGAAAACTTCCGGAGTTTCAGGCCGAATGCCATGTTGTCGTACACCGACATATGGGGATACAGCGCATAGTTCTGGAAAACCATGGCGATGTCCCGGTCCTTCGGCGCTACCTCGTTCACTACCCGCTCTCCTATACGCAGCGTACCTTTTGTGATCGACTCGAGCCCGGCTATGATCCGTAGCAGCGTACTTTTGCCGCATCCGGAGGGTCCGACGAGCACGAGAAACTCGCCGTCGTTTACCGTAAAACTGGCGCCCTGTACGGCAACGAAGTTATTGTCATAAACTTTTCGGACGCCTTCCAGTATTACACTCGCCATAACGTGTAGCCCGTTCGATGATACCGATTTTAAGGTTGCGCGGGAGCGTGCATCCGGCTTAAATCGACATCCCTGGAGGGTGCAGGGGCCGTTAAAATTTCAGATCCTGTTATGCCATCCGATAAAACGTTGCCGGTAATCGACCGTTCGATACATGAAAAAGAGCTGTTTTCACCTATCGTCGTGGGAGCCCTCTATCCCGGCATAGAGCGCGGCCTGGCCGCCGATATAGTAGCGGCAAGAGCGCTCCAGGGTAACCCGCTACCGGTTTGCACCTCTATGGTCGTAGCCGGCCACGGAAAGGTTACCGATGTTCTGGACGTTCCTTCCGATACGGTGGATGCCCAGTTGCAACACCTGTTCGAAACCACGCGCCCAACCTGTGCTAAGATAGGAATTACCGGTAGCACTTCCACCATTCCTGTTCTCTTCCACAGGTTGCAAACCGAACTTCAGGGGCCGATTCTATTTGACCTGACCTTGAGCGGACCAAGCGGTGAAGACCTTGGCGGAACCAGACACCTTGCCGCCTTACAACCCTTCTTCGGTCTGCCCGATCTCGTCATGATACGGCGTGTCGACGCGGAACGTTGCTGTCGTATGGAGATTAATACCCTGGATGACGCTCAGGTAGCCATACAGCGTCTTTTCCACCAGGGAATGCGAAAGGTGCTGCTCCGGTTCGGAGCGCTTGCTTCGACTGAACGTGTAAACGGGAATTGGGAAACGACTTTTGCCGTCGATCTGTATTTTGATGGAGACGAGTTTCTGCTGTTCGAGGCCCCGTACCTCGATCTTCAGGATTTTCATGGGGCTTCGAGCGCTCTGGCACTCAAACTGCTCGAGCGGTGGAGCCATCATGCCGGCCCCGTAGAATCGTTACAGGAAGCCAAAGCGTTTGTAACCGATCGGATCAGAAACAGTCAATCTGCACAAAATTCGTACGCTCCCAACTACTTCCCTGGATAACTTCGCAAACCACCCGCGAAATACACAACGGTACCACTCCCCTGCCTTCCGGGAACAGGAACGCTACGGGTGGCGTCGTGCCGGTGCGCCTGTATCCTTCATCATCATGGGGTCTTGAGATTCAGAATCATGCCACAGGAAAAAGGTAAAGCAACCATTTACGACGTGGCCGATAAAGCCGGCGTCGCCATATCCACCGTATCTCGTGTGCTGAACGATTCCAGCGACGTATCGGATCAAACACGGGCGCGCGTGTTGAAGGCCATCGAGGAACTGCAGTTCAGGCCCGACCGGACGGCTAAATCGCTGGCCCAGAAGCAGACGCGATCTCTGGCGATAGCGACGCCCACCTTTACGACGCCGTTTCACAACGAGCTGCTGAAAGGCGTCCGGTTGTGCCTCCGGAATTATGATGTCGATTTGCTGTTATGCGATCTCGGTTGGACGAACGTACACCGAACATTGCTCAATTTCCTGAAGCGGGGCGCTGTTGACGGGTTACTTCTGGCGGGCTTGCCTGAAGAAGAAGGCATCGCGCAGGAACTCAAGGCGTTACATGCCCCGGTGGTCATCATCGGATATCACTGGAAAGAGTTCGATTCGTTCTACTGGGACAATATGGCGGGGTCGTACGAGGCCGTGCGGCATCTCATCGACATGGGGCACCGCAAGATTGCCATGATTGCCACCCATTCGCAGAGTATGCTTCAGGAGCAGCGCGTTCAGGGGTATATGAACGCATTGCAGGCTGCTGGAATTCCCTTTCAGGCGGAGTATTTGCAGACAGGCCAGACGCCCAAACATGCCGGGTTCAGTGAAGAGGCGGGCTACGAGGCCATGCAAAGCATCATGCAGGTCGAGCCATCGGTTACGGCCGTATTCGCCAGCAGCGACGTGCAAGCCATCGGCGCATGGAAGGCCATTCGGGACGCCGGAAAACGTATTCCCGAGGATATCGCCCTGGTCGGATATGACGATATAAAAATCAGCGAATTCATCGGCCTATCCAGCGTCGATCAAAGTATGCACGATGTCGGCTTGCAGGCTACGGAGCTTTTGCTTGAACGCGTTCTCAAGTCCAAAGCAGACGAAAAGGTGTCGCGCCTGGTCACACCGAAACTTATCGTACGCGAGTCGAGCCGCTTCCGCCGCGACGACGCCTAGGCGTTACTCCTGTGGTACCATTATCGGCACTTTCCACCTTTCTTTCGGACGAATGCCATGGTTGCGGAATCAGTACTCCGGGCTCAACTCGACCATACGATAGCCGATACCGATTTTGCCGGGCTGGGTCCCCGGTATCGCGGAAAAGTGAGGGATACCTACCGGCGTGGCGATCATCTCATCCTGATTACAACCGATCGCATTTCCGCGTTCGATCACATTCTCAAACAGGGCATTCCCTTCAAGGGCCAGGTGCTCAACCGGCTCGCGGCCTACTTTTTCAGCCATACGTCGGATGTGATTCGTAACCATGTGATCGACGTACCCGACCCGAACGTAACCATCGCCGAACGGTGCGAGCCCGTGCCCGTGGAGTTTGTAGTCCGGGGTTACCTTGCGGGCCATGCCTGGCGAGAGTACAACGCAGGCAAGAGGACCCTGTGCGGAAAGTCGCTGCCTGAAGGACTGCGTCAGAACAGCGCTCTACCCGAGCCTGTCCTGACACCCGCCACGAAAGCATCGTCCGGACACGACGAGGACATAAGCCGGGAAGGCATTCTGGATCGGCGTATTCTCGATGCCGACACGTTCGACTACCTGGAGGAAAAGGCCATTGCCCTGTTCCGGCGGGGTTCCGATATGGCCCGCAAGCAGGGATTGATTCTGGTCGATACCAAATACGAATTCGGCAAAACACGCGATGGAGCCTACGTGCTCATCGATGAGGTGCACACCCCCGACTCCTCGCGCTATTTCTACGCCGAAACCTATCAGTCTTTACTCGAAGCCGATCAGCCCCAGCGGCAGTTGTCCAAGGAGTTCCTGCGCGAATGGTTGATGGAGCGAGATTTTCAGGGCAAAGAAGGCCAGATCATGCCGGACCTCTCGGATGATTTTCGCATCGAGGTGGCCCGGCGTTATATCGAACTGTTCGAAACCGTGACGGGGAACCCCTTTGAACCGGACGTGAGCGATGCGCCGCTCGAGCGCATCGATGCAGTGTTATCCGGACATCCCCTGCTCGCTTGAGTTCGGCTGCCGGTCAACCTCTGTACGATGACGGGCGGCGGTCCGCAAACAGGTCGTTGTGAGCGGTAATCCGCCGGTTTCGTGCCTCTACGGGTGAGATGTCTGCTATGGAAAGCGCCGTGTCGTCACGACCCGCCTGAACCAGCACATTCCCATTCGGATCGCATATGAGGCTCTGTCCGATGAAAGCGAGGCGCTCTTCCCCTTTCCTCTCTTCTCCGATCCGGTTTGCCGTAATCGTAAATACGTGATTTTCGAGCGCCCGGATCGGCATGGCTCGGGGACAATCCTTACGGACCAGATTGGACGGATGGGCGATGACGTCGGCGCCGCCGAGCGCCAGCGACCGGGCGGCCTCGGGAAAGTACCAGTCGAAACAAATCATCACGCCCAGGCGATACCTGTTCCCTTCCCGATCCGTTTCCTCGAACACCGGGAAGCCCAGGTTGCCCGGAGAAAACCACCGGGTTTCCTCATAAAAGAGATGCACCTTGCGGTATGTGGAACATGACCCGTTCGGCCGTACCACCACGGCGCTGTTGAAAACCTGGTCGCCCGCCTTTTCAGGTAAACCGGCTACGAAGGTAGTATTTGTGTTCTGCGACCACTCCTGTAAGGCCCGGCACGTGGGTCCAGATGGTATTTCTTCGGCTACCCGGGCGAGGTCATCCTTCGACTGGAAAAAGTAACCGCTGGCAAATAGCTCCGGCAGCACGATCAGATCGGCATCGGCTGTACCGATGAGTTTTGCCGCCTCGTCGAGGTTTTGCCCTACTTTCAGGTAAGCCGGATTGTATTGCAGAAAGCCCGCTTTCATGGATTGGCTCAAACGTCGAGTTCTTCGACTTCGGATGCATGGTTCATGATGAAGGCATATCTGGCCGACGAGTCCTTGCCCATCAGGTCGGTTATCGTCTTTTCAGTCACCAGTCGTTCCGCTTCATCGATGGATACCTTCAGCAAGCGGCGTTTTTCAGGATCCAGTGTGGTCTCACGAAGGGTTTGCGGCATCATCTCGCCGAGCCCTTTGAAGCGCTGTATTTCGATGTTGACATTCTTCCGCCCCTTCTTCAAACCCGCAATGTATTTTTCGCGGTCCGATTCGTCCAGCGCCCAGTAGGTTTCTTTACCGGCATCGATCCTGAAAAGCGGCGGCTGGGCTATATAAATGTATCCCTCTTCGATGAGAGGTTTCATGTAGCGATAGAAGTACGTAAGCAGGAGTGTTGCGATGTGGTGCCCGTCCGAGTCGGCATCGGCAAGCAATATAACTTTGTGGTACCGCAGGCGGGACAGGTCGAGATGCTCCCCTACCCCGCATCCAAGCGCCTGCTCGATGTTCGACAGTTCCTTGTTATCCTGAACTTTGCGCAGGTTAGCTTGCTCGGCATTGAGCACCTTGCCTCTGAGGGGTAGTACGGCTTGAAACCGGCGGTCCCGCCCCTGTTTGGCCGACCCGCCGGCCGAGTCGCCCTCCACGATGAACAACTCGCATTCGGCCGGATCAGTTGAGGAGCAATCCGCAAGTTTTCCCGGCAGGTTGAGACGGTGGCTTACGTTCCCCTTGCGTCGGACCGATGTTGCTGCGGCGCGGCTCGCATGACGGGCTTTTGCCGCCTGGATTACGCGTGTAGCAATGGCCTCGCCGGTGCTCGGGTGAGCATTCAGGTATTGCTCGAGCTCGAGCCGCACGGCGCTCGTGATGAGCGAACGCGCCTCCGGATTATTGAGCTTCTCTTTCGTCTGGCCCTGAAACTGCGGCTCCGTCAGGAACAGGTTCAGCACCGTGTACAAACCTTCCCGGATGTCATCGGCCGACACTTCCAGGTTTCTGGGGAGCAAATCGTGCGTTTCCATATAGGCCCGAACGGCGCTCCGAACGGCATCTTTGAATCCCTGTTCGTGGGTGCCTCCGTCTCGCGTGGGAATACCGTTTACGAAGGAGCGAATTTCTTCACGCGGCGACTCGGTCCATTGCAGGGCTATCTCTACCCTGCTGTTGTTTTGCAAGGTATCCTGCCGGACGATGAAAGCGTCCTGATGGGTGCTCCGAGCACCGGCTTCATTAATGAGCCGGGACAGGTACTCCGCGATCCCCCCTTCGTGATGAAATTCATGACGAACCCTCTGAACGTCGTCCTTGAAAACGATTTTCAGGTTCCGGTTGAGATAGGTTTTGACCTCCAGCGTTTCCTTTATCCACTCCGGGTCGAACTGTACCGTCTCGAAAATCTCACGGTCGGGCCGAAAAAAGATACTCGTACCCGTGCCCCGGGTGGACTCGCCGACGACTTTGAGCTTCGTCGTTCGTTTTCCTCTTGAAAACCGTTGCTCGTACGTTTTGCCCTCACGCTTCACCTGAGCCACCAGCTCTTCCGATAAGGCATTGACGACGGACGAGCCTACCCCGTGCAAACCACCCGAGGTGATATAGTTCGTGCTGTCGAATTTCCCGCCCGCGTGGAGCGTGCTCAATATGAGTTCGAGCGTGGGGATTTTCTTGACGGGATGAATGTCTACCGGGATGCCCCGGCCGTTATCTACAACCGTAACGCTGCTGCCGTCGGGATGAAGCGTGACCTCGATCAGGCTTGCGAACCCATTCGTTGCCTCGTCCACCGCGTTATCCACGATCTCCCAGAGCAGATGGTGCAAGCCCGGTTTCCCGGTGCCGCCGATGAACATGCCCGGCCGTTTGCGTACAGGCTCCAGACCTTCCAGAACCTGGATATCCTTACCGCTATATGTCGAAGTTATTTCTGCCATGTATGGTGTAATCGACGTTTCGGCTTACGCCTGCTTTATCCGTTGCCGTTCTGACCGTTCGGAAGGCGCACCTCCACCGTACCGGGGACGACGCGGGAGATGTGCCCCCGTTTGATGATCTGCCTTCCGCGATTTCCGCGCTGGGTGACTTCGAATTTGGTGGTTCGTACGATCTCTCTCCTTCCTCTGTTCGTCTCTATTTCCAATCCTTCGCGGGCGGCATTCGAAAGGACGAACCCCAGCACCCGGTCTTTGGGTGAAAGCTTCATTCCGATAACGCCTTTCGCCGCGCTCCGAAACACCGGGATTTGCCGTACAGGAAAAATCAATACGTGGCCTTCCTGCGAAGCCAGACAGGCATTTTCATCCCCGCCTGCCGGGAAGGCGGAGAGCACCTGGTCTCCCTTATCCAGCTTCATGAATGTCCGCCCCGTTCTGGTGGAAGGATCGCGGAACGCATCCAGCAGCAGACGCACCGAAAGGCCGGACGACGAAACACCCACCACGAAGGGGCCCACAGGCAATGATTCTCCATCTCCGCCGAAAAGCTCCAGGTCGGCGCTCGGCTCGACGGTTGGCGAAGGCAGCACCCGCGAATCCATCGATACGACGCCTACGATCCGTTCGCGATCGGAAAAGTCGAACAGCTTCTGAACGGGGTCTCCGTAGCCGCTCGTGCTCGGAAGTTGATCGATACGGATCGTATACGCCTTTCCGAAGCTCGTAAAGAAACACACCGTCGAGCGGGTTGAGCCGGGCAGCGCCCAGCCCACCTCGTCACCATCCCGCACCCGGATATTCTGAATATCCGAATAGGACTTCTGGCGCTTGACCCACCCGTCGCGGGTAGCAATTACGTATACGTCCTCATCGACGATGTACTCCTCCGCGCTGAAAGCGTGCGCCGTGTCCGGGCCTTCCACCTCCGTTCGGCGGTCGTCTGCGAACTTCTTCTTCAATTCCCTGAGTTCGTCGCGGATGAGCTTCCACAGCGCCTGCTCGCTCGAAAGCAGATCCCGTATTTCCCGGGCCATCCGTTCCTTCTCTTCCAGTTCCTTTCGGATGGCGTCGATCTCCAGCCGCGACAGCTTGTATAGCCTGGTTTCCAGTACCGCATCGGTCTGTTCGTCATCCAGTCCGAACCGATGGCTCAGTCGCTGGGCGGCGTCTTTTTTATCTGAAGCCGACCGGATAAGTCGAATGGCTTCATCCAGCGCGTCAAATATCTTTTCAAACCCGCGCAGGATGTGAATGCGTTTCTCCAGCTGCTCGAGCTCGAAGCGCAGCCGCCGTACGACCACCTCCATCCTGAAATGCAGGAAATGCCGCAATGCCTCCAACAGATTAACCTGCCGGGGCGCCGATACTTCCGGATTCTCCGTCGGCACGAGGCACGTCATGTTGACGTAAAACCGTAACTGAAGCGGCGTGTGCTTGAACAGGTACGCCATGGCGGCTTCCGGACTGGCGCCGCGCCGAAGTTCGAGCACAACGCGCACGTCGTCCGTTGATTCATCCCGGATATCGACGAGTTGAGGCACCCGGTCGTGGATGATGAGGTCGGCGATTTTTTCGATCAGGTCGCTCTTGGTCACGCCGTAGGGAATAGATCGGATGATAATGCGATTCTTTCCCTCCAGTTCGTAGTTTCCACGTAGGTCGATAGGGCCCTCACCTTTCTCATAAACGGCGAGCACCTCTTCTTCCGTATTCAGTATGCGACCACCCGTCGGGAAGTCGGGGGCCTTGATGTATTTCGGTACGAGGTCGCCGAGCGCGGCTTCCGGATGGGCGATGAGGTGCAACAGAGCGTCTACCAGTTCCCCCAGATTATGAGGGGGAATACTGGTTGCCATGCCGACGGCAATCCCTGTAGCGCCGTTCAGCAACAGGTTCGGCACACGCGAGGGAAGCACGACGGGCTCGAAAAGCGTTCCGTCGAAAGTGGGTCGGAAATCCACGGTCCGTTTGCGAATTTCCTCCAGCATCTCCATCGCCAGAGGTTTCAACCGCACTTCCGTGTACCGCATGGCGGCCGGACTGTCGCCATCCAGCGATCCGAAGTTTCCCTGTCCATCCACCAGCGGGCTACGCAGGGAAAAAGGCTGGGCCATCCGGACCATCGTCTCATATATGGCCGAGTCGCCGTGCGGGTGGTATTTACCCATCACCTCCCCCACCACCGTAGCGCTCTTGCGGTACCTGGCATCCGGATACAGGTGCAGGTTGGCGAACATGGCGTACAGAATGCGCCGCTGCACGGGTTTGAGCCCGTCCCGAATGTCCGGAAGCGCCCGGCTCGTAATTACCGATACGGCGTAGTTGAGGTAGCGGGTCCTCGCCGTTTCGTGTAAGGCAACCGTTTCTACGACAGGCATATGGCTATAAAACTGGCATTCATGTTCAGGCAGTCCGGTCAGTATACGAAGGCGAAGTGACACCGGTGTGTCACGATGGCTCCGTGAACCAGCTATTCTGGTGAAGACTGAATGATTCGATCACACCGGAGACGACGAGACGCACGGGCTTCACGCGCTGATGTCGTAAGCCAGGGTGAAATAGTCTCCTCTGGGGTCGGTGTGCAGGCGAATGATGCCCGCTCTTGCCAGTATGACCATCGTCTGCGACGCCCGGTCTCGCCGCGTATGGGCCAGTGTGGCGAACTGCTCCACCGTTATCCGCCCGTATTCATCGAGGTAACGCAGGAGCAAAAGCTCCTTTTCACCCAGCTCGAACAGTACATTGTCCGGCTTTTTCTCCAGACGCATCAACCGGACGGCTTCCCGGCTGGCTTCGATGCTGCTGGCTTCGACGCGGACATACACCGATCGCTTCCTGTCGTTATCTCCCGAACGCAGGTAATGCGGCTTCCGGTCGCTCTCCGGCACGCTTACCATGATTACGTCCCGCTTGTCCGTAATCGGTATCCGATCAACCGAAAAGGTTACCGGTGGGTCGGTATGCGTGCTGAGCGCGTTCCGCAGGCTGAATTCTTCCTCTTCGGCGTCGCGCACCCCGACTATCGTACCGTCGTCATCGACGCCCAGCAGCAGGCGTCCTCCCTTCGTATTCGCAAAAGCCAGGACTTCTTTCGCGATGCGCTCCGGCTGCGGCGCCTTGCGCTTGAATTCGATGAACGCGGTTTCTCCAAGCGATACGATCTGGGTCAGCTCATGCAGATTCATAAACGACAGATATCCCGTAGCGGCATTGTGGGTACGACACGGCGCTATCTAAACAACGCCGCAATCCATCCCTCGGTTCACTACGAATCCTGTGATAGGGTATGTACCTGCGAACCGACCCGCGATGCCTTCCGGATCAGGTTTCATACGAATCCGTCAGCCATACTTCCCTTTTGGCCGACCGGGTCATCAGGTCGTTGACGGCATCTTCGGGAGACTTGCCCTCGAATAGAATGGCATATACCGCCTCCGTAATAGGCATTTCGATACCTTCACGTTGGGCCAGGTGGTAAAGAGAGGCGGTGGTTTTCACTCCCTCCGCCACCATGGACATTTCCGCCTCGATGTCCTGCTGCGACCTTCCCTTTCCGATTTGCTCTCCGTAGTACCGGTTTCTGCTGTGGCGGCTCATGCAGGTCACCACCAGGTCGCCCAACCCGGTCAGGCCGGAAAAGGTGCCGGGATGCGCTCCCAACGCCATCCCGAGCCGCTGCATTTCGGCGATGCCCCGCGTTACGATGGCCGCCTTCGTGTTATCGCCGTACCCTACGCCTTCGCTGATGCCCGCGGCCAGCGCCAGAACGTTCTTGACGCTACCACCGATTTCTACCCCCAGCACGTCAAGATTAATGTATACCCTGAGCCTTGGAGTCATAAAGACGGACTGAATGAGTCGTGCCGTGCCGGCATCCGGGGCAGCCGCCACGATCGTGGTTGGCTTGCCTACGGCTACTTCTTCAGCGTGGCTCGGCCCGGACAGGATGCCGATGCGCTCTGCCGGAACGTCCGTCAATACGTGCCGCAATACCTGAGTGGTTGTCAGCAGGCTATCGTTCTCGATTCCTTTGGCAACCGACACCACCAGCGATTCCGGCGACGAGAAGGGGCGAAGTTGCTCGGCGAGACCTCGTACGGCCTGCGACGGCGTGGCTATTACCCAGAACCACGCGCTCGTGGCCGCCTCGTGCAGACGGCTCGTTACCTGTACCGTTTCCGGTAGGACCCCCTCAGGCAGGTAGGTGGGGTGGTGCCGGGTTGTTCGGATGGAATCGGCCGCCTCCGGCCGCCTGGCCCAGAGAACCACCTGCCGGCCCGTTTCCGAGAGACTCACGGCCAGCGCCGTTCCCCAGCTGCCGGCTCCGAAAACGGCGACGGGAATATCCTGGTAATCTGATTCCACCGGCTATACGGTATTCTTGAGAGCGGACCTCAAAGCAATTCGCCTCTACCCCGCATACCCCGGGCCGGGCGAAAGGTCCGAACGCGGTTTTCCGTCCCGTTGAGCAGGCGCCGGATATTGGAACGATGCGCGTATATGACGCCCAGCGCCATAACGATGCTGAAAATGAGCAGGCTCGGGTCCAGTCCGTCGATACCGAAAACGTAGCGACGTATGGCAACGGTCGTCGGGAAGGCCACCACAGCCAGTATCGAAGCCAGCGACACGTACCGGGAGGAGACCAGTACGACGGCAAATATGCCGAGCGTGATGAACATGGTAATCGGAGTGAGAGCAAATAACACGCCCGCCGATGTATTGACCCCCTTCCCTCCCCTGAATCCGGCCCAGATGGGAAACATATGCCCCGCTACGGCCGCCATACCGGCCAGCAACCGCACGACGGTTTCGATGTGCCAGACGGCCGGCCCGGAGGGCAGTGTATCCAGCCGGATCGTGGCAATCACACCAGCGGTAAGCAACCCCTTGCCGACGTCAACCAACGTGGCGAGTATACCTGCTTTCCATCCCAGGACGCGAAACGCATTGGTAGCTCCTGCATTTCCACTACCGTATTTACGGACGTCCACGCCGTAAATATACCGGCCAATCCATACGCTGGCGGGGATTGACCCTACCAGATAACTGAGAACGAGAATGACGAGCAGCGATAACATGGAGGTATGTCACCAATGGTCCTGACGGAACATGTTTCTGATCGGCGCCGTCCCTCGGTACGCGAGTTCACGGGAAGCCCCGCACGTGCGTGACCTTTGGACGATTAATTACACCTACTATGAATGATACATCGGCGAGGGTTGAAAGTATTCATGTCATCCGGCGGCTTGTACGTTTTCAACGTATGAACCGTCCGCGTGTTAACGAAAACCGGCATGTGGCTCGCTCCACGCTTCAAGAATGGCAAGATAATCACACGCATCCCTGAATCTACCGGGAGGCCGCAATTTCGCAGTGGCTACCGATGCACCTGCCCGATGACCACAGGCTTTTCCCCCAGCGATTGCAACAGGTCCAGCGCAGCATCCAGTTTATTCTCGGAAACGACGGCTACCAGCCCGATGCCCAGGTTGAACGTACGACGCATATCCTCCTCGGGCACCTCGCCGGCGGCCTGAATGAGTCGGAACAGGGCGGGACGCTCCCAGGAAGCGTAATCGACGCTAAATGATAAACCTTTAGGAATGACACGCTGCGTATTTCCGGGTATGCCTCCTCCGGTTACATGTACCAACCCGGACGTCAAATTTTCTTCTGTTAACGCCTGGATGAGGTGAAGGTACGACCTGTGGACCGACATCAACGCGTCTCCGAGGGTCAATCCGTTCAACGACTCCGGCCGGGAGCCCGGCTTGAACCGATCCAGCAATACCTTACGCGCGAGAGAGTATCCGTTGGTATGCAAGCCCATAGAGGGTATCCCGATCAGCCTGTCTCCTTCTTTAATCCGCTTGCCGTCCAGGATGTGTTCCCTCTCGACAATGCCCACGATCATGCCCGCTAGATCGTATTCACCTGCCGAATAAAAGCCGGGCATTTCCGCCGTTTCACCGCCGATCAACGCGCATCCGTTTTCCTTGCAAGCCTTCGCAAATCCGCTGATGATTTGCTCCGCGACGGCCGGCTCCAGCTTTCCCGTTGCCAGATAATCGAGGAAATACAGCGGCTTCGCCCCGCAAACGGCGATGTCGTTGACGCAGTGGTTAACCAGGTCCTCACCGACGGAGGCATGACGACCCGTAAGAAACGCCACCTTGAGCTTGGTTCCCACTCCGTCAACGGACGAAACCAGTACCGGGGCCCGGTACCCCTCCGGTATCTGGTAGAACGCCCCGAACGCTCCGATATCCGTCAGGACGTGCTCGTTGAACGTTTGCCGCACGATAGGCGCGATCCGCGAAACCGTCTCTTCGCCTGCGTCGATGTCTACGCCCGCTTCACGATAGGTTGCCATGTCGGATTGAGATCAATGTGGATCCGTAGTATGCTGTTTCAGCGCTTCCGAAACGTCACGCGCCCGAACCGGCTCTGGAGCGCCACCAGAAATCGCTGATCGGCTCTGAGTATAACAGGTTTGGACCATACATCATAATCGCGCCGCTCGACTTCATTCAAAACTTCAAGGGCTCCCAGCACCCATTTCTTCACCGTACGGCCCGTCCGGGGCGATACCTCCCTGGCGAGAGGCAAGCCTTGCGCGAAGGCGTCCCGCGCCCTGACGAGTTGCTTCCAGAGCAATTTTCTGACCGACTCGTCCACTTCCCCCTGTCGCAGCCGATCCTCGGAAACACGGTGTTGCTCAAGGTCGGCAAGCGGGATAAATAGACGGTCCTGTTTCATGTCGGTCGGCAGGTTCAGAATGCGGCCCGTCAGGAAAAATCCGGTCGCCAGGCGCCCCACGAACGGTAGCTGCCACGAGTGAGCCGCCCCGGCCAGACCGGCCAGCGCCGTGCCGTGAGCAACGGCCCACGAACCGATGAAAGTGTGGAGTGCGGCCGCCGTATCGAACCGTGCCGGCTCGGCAAATACCCTCGAACCAACGATCTGTGAGCCCAGGTGCGTGCGGGAGATGAGGTGTTTTTCGCAAACCCGGTAGGCCGCCTGAGCCTCCGACTCCGGTACGATACGTAATGGCTTCCCTTCCTCTGCACGGCTGCGTTCGGCTTCGAGGAACGCGAGCAAGTCGGAGCCGTCGAGCGCGGGTACGTCGGGCCTTGTCAGAGCCAGATGCCAGTCCCAGAGCGCCCGGGCGTCATCGCGGAGTGACTTCGGCCAGGATGCTTCGGAAAAAGGCTGTGGAATAGCCGCGTTGCCGCCGGGTTGGATGGCTTCGTTCATTATCTATATACCTGTTCCTATGAACTGAAACCATGAAAGCCACGCCGGTTTCCCGATGTGGCTTTCAAAGGTGGAATTCCGGTCACTGAAATCCCGTTGCCTTATGCCTCTCCATCACCGGACGAAGCAGAGGGGGGCGGCATTACGCCCAGCCCTTCTTTAACCCGTGCTTTAACTTCTTGCCGCATGTCAGGGTTGTCGCGCAGCCAGGATTTCGTCGCATCCCGGCCCTGTCCGATTTTCTGATCGCCATAGGCATACCAGGAGCCGCTCTTCTGGATGATGTTTGCATCCACGGCCAGATCGACGAGCTCGCCCAACGACGAAATACCTTCTCCGAAGATGATGTCGAACTCGACCTCCCGGAAAGGCGGAGCCACCTTGTTCTTCACGATCTTGACGCGTGTACGGTTTCCTACGACTTCCGTGCCCTCCTTGATGGCGCCGATACGCCGGATGTCCATCCGAACCGAGGAGTAAAATTTCAGAGCCCGTCCGCCGGTCGTTGTTTCCGGGCTGCCGAACATGACGCCTATCTTTTCGCGGATCTGGTTGATGAAAACGAGTACCGTTTTGGTCCGGTTGATTGTCCCGGTGAGTTTGCGAAGGGCCTGGCTCATGAGCCGCGCCTGCAAACCAACATGGCTATCGCCCATGTCGCCCTCGATTTCGGCCTGCGGAACCAGCGCGGCCACCGAGTCGATGACGATGACGTCCAGGGCCCCGCTGCGCACGAGCATCTCGCAGATGTTCAGCGCCTGCTCTCCGGTATCGGGTTGGGATACCAGGAGGTTTTCGATATCCACCCCGAGTTTCTGGGCATAAATCGGATCGAAAGCGTGTTCCGCATCGATGAAGGCAGCCGTCCCTCCGAGCTGTTGCGCTTCTGCGATGATGTGGGTGGCGAGGGTCGTTTTCCCCGACGATTCAGGTCCGTAAATCTCAACGACGCGCCCGCGCGGCACGCCCCCCACGCCAAGCGATGCATCGAGCGCGAGCGAACCCGTCGGAATGACATCGACGGCCACGACAGGGGCATCCCCAAGCCGCATGATCGACCCTTTGCCGAACTGTTTCTCAATCTGCTTCATCGTCAGATCGAGTGCTTTTGACTTGGCGGAAGAATTATCTGTCATAAAAATTTCCTTACTAAAGAGTGAAAAGATAGCCGGAGAAAACTGGCGGAGCCGCAATTTCGGAAGCTCGTGTGACGCCCTCATGTCACAGGAGATCGGTCGCTAACCACTTGTTTTTCCAATACGGTATGAATACCGATCTTACTACTCACAACCCCTTTGGGGGCAGCAAGTTACGACGGATTACGCCGAGTACGGCCGTACTGCTCAACTCCTTGTTGAGTAAGCGTTCTTCGGCCAGCAGGTAATGGTAGGCGGCTTCTCCACTGGCATCCGCATAGCCTATCCAGACGGTGCCTACCGGTTTTTCGGGCGTTCCACCGGAAGGTCCCGCAATACCGGTGATCGATACGCCCACATCCGTACCCATCAGCTTTCGCACCCCGGTCGCCATCTGCAAGGCCACCGCTTCGCTGACGGCCCCCTCCCGCTCCAGATCGTGAGGAGCTATTCCCAGTAACTGCACCTTTACTTCATTATGGTAAGCGACTACTCCCCCTACCACGTAGGCGGATGCGCCGCTGACGTTCGTCATCCTGTTCAGGATGTAACCCCCCGTGCAGCTTTCCGCTACGGAAACGGTCAGACCGGCCTCCCGAATCAATCCCCCTACCGTCTTTTCGAGTGTATCGTCGTCTCTGCCGAATATGAAGCGCTCGGCTTTTGCATAAATGTGGCGCTCGAACCGGTCCAGTTGCGCGTCTACCTCCCGATCGGTTTCGCCGTAAGCGGTTATGCGAAGCCGAACCCCGCTCGTACCCGGCAGGTAAGCGAGCCGAAGCCGAGGGCCAAGCAACCCGGACAGATCCCCCAGCATCTCCTGCAGGTTCGATTCGCCGATGCCGGTAGTGAGCAACGTACGATGACGAATGACCCGCAGTCCGCCCTGCTTACGCACACGGGGCAACAGTTCGTGCTCTACCAGGTATTTCATTTCGAAAGGGACGCCGGGCAGCACGACTACACTTTTTGATGCGCCGCTCCAGACCCCCGACCACCACATCCCGGGAGCCGTTCCCACCGGATTGGGCAGCACATCAAAATTCTCCGGCGCCATCGCCTGCACCTGGTTTCTTTCCGGCATCGACCTGCCCTTTGCTCTGAACCGGCTCCGGATTCGCTCCAGGCTGTCCTCGTCCAGGCGAAGGTTCACGCCGAAGAAATGCGCAAGCGCCGTGCGTGTCACGTCGTCATGCGTTGGGCCCAGCCCTCCCGTTACCACGACGAGATCAGCCTCCTGCAGGGCGCGTTCCAGATGGGCTTCGATTACCGCCTCGTCGTCTCCAATCGAAATACTTGCGGTAACATCTACCCCGGCCGCGCTGAGCGTTTCGCCCAGCCATGCGGCATTGGTATTGATCACCTGCCCGATGAGCAGTTCATCTCCTATGGTAAGCAATATGGCGCGCATGGAGGCAGGATCAGGAAAAAGCGTTCACGGGAAGGATCATTACGGAAAGGTGCTCTGGTTCAGAAACCGCTCCGACCACCCCTTTGGGTCGGTTTTCCAGGCGCGCAACGTCTGCATATCCGCGTTGCTGAGCCGTTCGGAATCCCTCGCCGCATCCAGCAGAAGCTCAAACGTCACCAGCGGAAACCAGGGCACGCCGGCTTCCTTGAATGAGACGCCCGCTTCTTCCAGTTGATAGGAAAAAACGGCGATAACGGCTTCAACGTGCGCTCCCGTTTCCTGAACCGCGATGGCAGCTTCAAGCGAGGAACCACCCGTAGAGATCAGGTCCTCCACGATAACGGCGCGCTGTCCCGGAGAAACGATCCCTTCGATACGGTTTTTCCTTCCGTGCTCCTTGGGTCTGGCCCGCACGTACGCCAGAGGCAGCCCCAGACGGTCGGCCAGCCAGGCGGCATGGGGAATGCCTGCCGTAGCCGTACCCACGACGACCTCCGGCTTGATTCCCTCCCGGTCGAGCATCCCGACGAACCCCTCGCAGATCGCATCCCGCACGGCGGGATAAGCCATGGTGAGCCGGTTATCGCAATATATGGGCGATCGGAGACCGGAAGCCCAGGTAAACGGTACGGAAGGGTTGAGCGAGACCGCTCCGATGCGCAACAGATCCGACGCCACCCGGCGCCCGGTCGTCTGATCGTCATCCATTGGTTTCAATGGGCGTAATATGTTCGCGTTGCAGTACGTATATGGCGCCGGTCACCAGGGTGAATACGACCACGCCGATGAGCGCCACGTACGGTATCGGAGACGACAGGATCCACCGGCCGCTTTGCCCCCACGATCCCGGCAGGCTCGCTACGACCCGAAGTAAAAGAAAGAAAATGAGAAACAGCAACTGGACCAGCGTCTTCCGTTTGGCGATGGTCAGGGTGCGCAGGCTTCGCCCCCGTGCTTCCGCCCTCGTGCGCATTCCCGTCACGACTACATCCCGCAGAGCGATCAGAACGACGGACCACCAGGGCACGGTATCGTACGGATCGTTGATGGCCAGCACCGTAAACGTACCCAGCACCAGCACTTTATCTGCAAGCGGGTCGAGGTACTGCCCCAGCCGCGAGCCGACGGCGTAGTGCCGAGCCAGCTTACCGTCCAGGGAGTCGGATATG
>CBDUBS010000026.1:0-28810 GCA_965365445.1 uncultured bacterium
GACGGCAACCACGCATCCCCATTTGCGGGCGGCGTCGCGCGCCACTGCTGCGACGTCTCCTCCCACGCCGACGCTTTCCACGCCCCTCACTTCGCCGCCGGCCCCACTGAGCGACCCGATTTCCCCCGCGTTGCCGCGAACGATGGCAATTTGCAGCTCCTGAAGCAGCTGCAAACCGGTCTGCGTGCGGTAAGGTGTGGCGCCCGCCCCTACGGGGTCGAGCACGATGGGAATGCCCAGCTCATTGGCTTGCCTGCCGGCGGCCAGCATTCCGTCCACCCAGTGCGGCGACAGGGTGCCGTAATTCAGCACCAGGGCTCCAGCGATTTTTACCATGTCCGCCATTTCTTCCACGGCATGGGCCATAACGGGTAGCGCGCCGATGTGCAGCGTGGCGTTGGCCGTATCGTTCATGACCACGAAGTTCGTGATCTGGTGGACCAGGGGTTTCTGTGCGCGCAATCGGCGCAGCACTTCTCCGGCGTTAGCGTTCATGGGGTAATGGCGGGTTATCTTTATAGGATGGCGGAATGGGCGGCCTCCAGGAGGCTGCGCGTTGCCTGTTCCGGGTCGTCGGCGCCGAAAACGGCGGAGATGACGGCTACGCCGGCGGCGCCGGTCCGGATGACGCTCGGGGTGTTGCCCAGGGTAACGCCCCCGATGGCTACGACGGGTACATGCGCGAGCGCGACGATCTCCCGCAGTCCGTCCAGGCCGATAGGCTCGCCGGCATCCGACTTGCTGGCCGTACCGAACACGTCGCCGGCGCCCAGGTAATCCGCTCCATCGGCAAGAGCCTTTCTGGTTTGCTCAATCGTAGTGACCGACACCCCGAGCCACCGGTCCGGCCCGATAAGGCGGCGCACCTCGGGGGCCGGAAGATCGTTCTGACCGACATGGACGCCCTCGGCGTCGAGCACCAGGGCGAGGTCAACCCGGTCGTTCACGATCAGGGGGATGCCCGCCGGCCGGGTAATCTCAAGCACGGCGCGTCCGAGTTCGACGGTTTCCCGGGCGGGGCCGTCCTTTTCGCGCAGCTGGACGGCTCCGGCGCCACCCTGCACGGCGGCTCGCACTACATCCAGGATGGTTCGGCCGGGCCGGGTACGGCGATCCGTTACGAGGTAAACCGACCAGTCGATCGGGGCAAGCGGCATGGCGGCATGTCCGGTTGGGAACGGCAAAAGGACCGGCAGTATACTGCTTTTCTGCAATAATTGCCCTTACAAAAAAAGGTCGTCCGGCGGAACTCTGTGCGCCGCCGGACGACCCTTCGTACGGACCTGAATCGGTTACATGGAACGCATTTACATACTGTGCAGCGTATCCTGCGGCATGTTCATTCCCGCCGCGCCGTCCATCGAGATAACGCCGCACGCCACCCGGGCGCCGGAGTCGCCTGCCGGTTGCGATTGCAAATCGTCCCGTCCGGCATGTACGACGACCGCTTTGCCGACAATGCCGTTAGGCCCTTCGAGCGTAAGCCCGTCGAGCATCAAATCCACATTTACGTTGCCGGAAGCATCGGCCGTGATGTTGCCAAAGTCGCCTACGTGGCGTTGAGCCGGCGGCTGATCCGGTCCGCCGTGGGGCGAGCCTGTCGGGTTGAAGTGCCCGCCGGCGGAACTGGCGTCCGGAGCGCTACAGTCGCCGAACTCATGGACGTGCATACCGTGCTCGCCGCTGCCGCCGAGGCCCGTGATGGTACCCGTAACCCGAACACCGTCTCCCTCCCGGTTGAACTGGAGATTCCCGGTGACGTTGTTGCCCTCCGTGGGTTGCAGCATAACCGTAGCCATGGTATTCTCCTGATCCATGATGCCAGTCGTATCTACAACGACGTCGTCCATCTCCATGTCGTCATCGCCGCCGCAGCCGGTCAGGAAAAGTCCTCCGACGAGAAAAAAGAGGGCGACAGAAAGTAAAGCCTGCTTTTTCATGATTGCTTTCGTTTTTTGCGATCGATAAGCCCCTGATTGTCAGCCTTCCGTGAGAACCCGGACGACTTCTTTTGGTAACCCGGCCCATTATATTCTTCCCTCTTTCAGGATGCAATAAAGCGCAGGGCTGCTTTTGCAACACTTCTGTATGTTTCACATCGGAGTTCCACGTCCGGCTGTCGGAGGCCAATGATCAACCTGCATACGGATAACCTGGGTAAACGCTACCGGAGGCGCGTCCTTTTTCGGGATCTGTCGTTCGAGGTAAGCGGTGGAGAGGTAGCAGCCGTAACCGGGCCGAACGGTTCGGGTAAATCGACCCTGCTACGCATCCTGGCGGGAGTCCTCACGCCGGATACGGGCAGTGTGGCGTTGCGGGAGGGACCTGTGGCCGTTCCGCCGGACCGCCATTCCCTGCGGGTGGGACTCGTGGCGCCGTATCTGAACCTGTATGATACCCTCTCGGCTCGGGAAAACCTGCGTTTCATCGCCCGGGTGAGGGGCCTGAACGGTGCAGAAACGCGGATCACGGAAATGTTGCACCTCGTGAATCTCGAAAACCGGTCCGACGATCTGCTGGGCACGTTTTCCTCGGGTATGAAACAGCGGATGAAATATGCGGCGGCCTTGCTGGCTTCGCCTCTGCTGCTCCTGCTGGATGAGCCCTCCGCAAACCTCGACGAAGCGGGCTTGCACATGGTATCCCGGGTGATCGATTATCAGATCGAGCTATCCCGGCCGGTTATCGTTGCTACCAACGATCCGGCGGAGGCCGCCCGCGCGGCCCGACGCATCGACCTGACCCGCTTCGTCGTTTAGATCCGCGCAAACGCAAACACCGCCAGATCCACGCGGGCGGCTCCCGCCTCGGATAAAGCCGTTGCTGCGGCCGTGGCGGTAGCTCCGGTCGTCAGCACGTCGTCTACCAGCAGGCACCGCTTCCCGGATACGAGGGCCGGCAGAGGCGTATGGAATGCCCCTTTCACGTTGTACCACCGCTCGGATTTATGCAAACTCGTCTGGGTAGAGGTGCTGCGCTGCCGGCATAACCCTTGTTCTTCGACGGGTATACCCGTCAGCCCGGAGAACCCGCGGGCAAGCCAGGCGCTTTGATTGTACCCGCGTTCGATGCGCCGCAGGGGGTGCAGAGGAACAGGAATGAGGCAGTCGGGGGGTGGAAACAGGGCGAGGTACTCGGAAGCCATGAGTTGCCCGAGAACAAGCCCGTAAAGGGGACGATTTCCGTACTTCAACCGGTGTTGGAGATGCTGGACGGGTCCTTTCTTCTCAAATATCCAGAGGGCGAATGCGTGTTCGAATACCTGGACGGGAAGCCGATGCAGTTGAGCCGCCACCTCCGTCATGCCGGGGCGCTCGATTTCAATCAGGCAGGGTTCGCACAGGGGCAGCCTCTCGTCGGCGAGCGGCATCCCACAGCCGACGCAACACCAGGGGAATAAAATCTGCCCCGGGCCCTGCCGCAGCCACCTGAGCGCTCGCGCCAGACCGACATGAAGTTCCATCCCTGCCATGGATTGTAAATGCGCTCGTAAAAAAGTGGAATACGGCATCCGTAAAGTCGGCGGCGAAACTGCCATGCCAGAGTGAAATGTCGTATACTCCAACGGCAGTTTCAATCCCGGCCTGGCAGTTTCGTGCCTGTTGGGCCGTCGGCAGCGAGGGGTTGAGATGTTATCTCATCACGTAGAACAAGGTTGCGGAATGGCGAGCAAACGGCGCGGTATGCTCATTAAAAATACCAATGAGCGCGCGGTAACCATCGAAATGACTTCGCGGGTCATCACCCTCCATCCGGGAGAGGAGAAGTTCATCACGGCGGAGGAGGTTCGCGATTCGGCGTTGCGGGAAAGCCTCCAGCTACGGACGGTTTCCATCGTACGGCCGACCACACTGGACGAAGAAGCCGCCATCAGAAGGTCCATCGAAGCGGGCGAGAACCCGTGAATCTCTGCGTGTGCCCCACGCTTCTCGGCCTTCCTCTACCTCCCTCTATCCGGACGGGTCGTCTGATAATTTCCCTATGAATGTACTTGCCCTCGAACCCTGGTATAGCGGCTCTCATCGGAATTTTCTGGATGGATTGATCCAGCACTCCCGGCACAACTGGTACCCGGTTACCATGACCGGACGCTTCTGGAAGTGGCGAATGCAAGGCAGCGGCGTCACCCTGGCCCGCAAGGCCATCCAGGCGCTGTCCGAGGGGTTCAAGCCGGATGTGATCTTTGCCACGGATATGGTCAATCTGCCGGCCTTCCTGGCCCTGACGCGGCAGTATTTTTCCGACACGCCCGTTCTCCTGTATTTTCACGAAAACCAGCTCACCTACCCTCTGCCGGAGTCGGAAGAACGAGATTTTACCTACGGATACGTCAACTACCTCTCCTGCCTGGCTGCGGACCGGGTTGCGTTCAACTCGCGGTTCCATTTCGACGAGTACATGGAGCACCTGCCCGTGCTCCTGCGCACCTTCCCGGATTACACGCACCTGCCCACCCTTCAGGCTATCCGCGACCGCTCGTCGGTGCTGCATCTCGGCATGGATTTGCACCGTCACGACCAGTATGCGGGCGTGTATGCCCCGCATGATTGGGGCGGCGCCCTGAAACCTCCCATCGTACTCTGGAATCAGCGCTGGGAGTACGACAAAAACCCGGAAGCCTTCTTCCGTATGATGAACCGTCTGGACGACGCGGGCTGCCGGTTCCGACTGATCCTCGCCGGGGAGCACTTCAAGGAGCAACCCTACGAGTTCGAGCGAGCCTTCGAGAGGTATGCCGAGCGAATCCTGCACTATGGATACGCTGAAAATTTCGAGGAATACAGCCGCCTCCTGCACCGCGCCGACATCGTGGTTTCAACCGCCCGACACGAGTTCTTCGGCATCGCGATCATGGAGGCCATCTATTGTGGGTGCCACCCTCTGCTGCCGAACCGTCTGAGCTATCCTGAACTTATCCCGTCGTCGCTGCATCGGCCCTTGCTGCACGCACCCGTAGTGTACGACGACGAGGATGAGCTATTCCGGATCATGTTCGACATTCTGCACGGGAAGGAACGCCCTCTGCCGATATCCACGCTCCGGGGCATTCCCGAGCATCTGGATTGGCAGGGGCACGTGGTCAATTATGATGATCTACTGGAGGAGGTAGCCCTGGCCGGAACGGATGCCGCCGCGCAGGCCATGGCGCATTCCTGACGGCTGTTGTGGCATCTGCCGTACATGTGGGGTACGTGGTCCGAGAAGCTGTGCCGGGCGGGCGCCGTCCGTCAGCGCACCGTAAAGGAGGCAAACTCGCCCGTTGCTGGATGCCAGTTCGCATCCAGATGATCGACCCGTGAGGTAGGTGGACCGGCTTTCAGGTGGTCGAGGAATTCACGCAACCGATCCGGAGCGCCTTCTACTACGACCGCCACCGAGCCGTCGTACTCGTTGCGCACCCATCCGGTCAGGCTCAGGCTGCGCGCGCGGGCGGCCGTAAAATACCGGAACCCGACCCCCTGCACCCGTCCGCTAATGCGCGCTGAAACGCGCTGATGGTCCGTACCGGTTGGGCTGCCGGGCATGAGGGATCAGGATATGCGTTTCGAGACGCTTCGGCGTATGTAGGATGCTACCGCTACATACCCTGCGAATGCCGCCAACATGAAGGCCCCTACACTGTGGGTAATACGAAACATCCCGGCAAAATGCACCTCGACGAGCAGGGCGAGCACACCGAACAGAACGGCAAACAGGGCGGCGCCCACAAGCACGAGACTCCAGGACTGAAAGGCCCACTCATCGAACATAGGCGGCGCCTCAATTTAGCGACCCGGCATGAGGTTGAGGGTGGTTGAACTTTTCGGCGTACCCTTTCCCCCTGAGGATATGAACGAAGTCCGGCATTCAACTGCAACGATTTCCATACTCAAGCCAGAAAACCGGCTGCCAGATATCCGATGGTCGCCATTGCGGCTATAAGCAAAGCGTACGGCAACTGCGTCCGGGTATGATCGACGTGGTCGCAGGCGGCCGACATGGAAGAGATGATGGTCGTGTCGGAAAGGGGCGAGGCGTGATCTCCGAAGACGCCGCCGGAGAGAAGAGCCCCCAGCGCCAGCGCGGCCGAAATGCCCAGCCCCTCCGCCAGGGGAAGGGCGATGGGGATCAGAATGGCAAAAGCCGTCCAGGACGACCCCAGCGTAAACGAAACGGCGCATCCGACGAGGAAGATGAGCGCGGGAAGCCACCACACCGGCCCTCCTTCTCCGATCAGGCCTACCAGGAAAGGCCCCATTTCGAGCGCCCGGGAAACCTGCCCCAGGGCAAAGGCCAGCACGATCAGCAGAGTAACACCGACGAGCCCGGCGCTGCCCCTGAGTATCAGGTCTGTCGCGTGGCTGACTGATATGAGGGAAGAACCACCCCGCAGGGGTCGGGGCAGCGCGTAAAGGATAACGGAAAACACGATGCTCGTCGAGACGGCCCAGAAAACGGTCGTAGAGCCGCTGCCGGCCATCAGCCGGCCGTTGCCCGTAACCAGAAGGCCGATGAAGATCATCGCCACCATGACACCGACAGGAGCAAGCAGATCGAAAGCCCGGTGGCCGGTTTCACGCACCGGGGCAATATCGACAATGCCCTCCGACATCAACGGCCGGGAGCCCGGCGCCAGTACGTCGCCGGACAGGGCGGCGCGGGTTTCCGCCCGGCGCATCGATCCGAAACCCCAGCCGGTGAAGGCGAGCAACAGCGAAAACAGGATGGCCAGCAAGGAATAAAAATTGAACGCCAGCGACCGGGCGAGCAACCCGACGGAACCTTCCGCCATGCCCTGGGCGGCAAGCAAACCCAGGACGTAAGCCCCCCATCCATTCAGCGGGATGGCCATGCAAACCGGAGCGCTGGTGACGTCGCAGTAGAAAGCGAGCTTTTCCCGGGGCAACCTGCCCGCATCGAACAGGGGGCGGGAGACGGCGCCCACCACGAGGCAGGTGATGCTGGACTCCACGAAGATGAGCATACCGACCGTCCACGCGAGCAACTCCGCTCCCCGGCGGCTGCTCCCCCACCCTTGCCGCTGCGCCCAGGCTATAAATCCGGCGACCCCTCCGGAAGCCTGGACGAGCGCGACCTGTCCGCCCACGAGCAAACAGAACAGCACCACGCGGACGTTACCGGGGTCGTCGAAAACCAGCACGATCTGGTCGAGCATCCCACGCAGCCCGAGCAGGGGGTTGCCGCCGGCTAGAATAGTCGTCCCGAGGAGCAGCCCGGCGAATAGCGATAGATAGACCTGCCGGGTCCACAGCGCCAACAAAATGGCCACTACAGGCGGCAACAGGACGATCCAGTCCATTCGTTCGCGGGGGGGAATGCAACTCCGGGAAAAGCGCCGGAACGCCTATCCGACAGGCTGATTGCCGGTTTTCCATTTGATGTTGCAACCCATGGACGGTTGCTGCTCGCCTGCAACTGCTCCCTCCGCCAGTAATTCGCGGAGCGCATTGCGTAAATCGTTGCCGGTTGGCTCGCCCATGTTGGGCCGTGTTTCGTCTACACGCCCCCGGTAGGCGAGGCGCCGGTCGGGGCCGAACACGAATACATCCGGCGTACACACGGCCCCGTACGCCCGGGCCGTTTCCTGCGTTTCGTCGAAAAGATAGGGGAACGGGTATCCCTGTTCCCGCGCTCGCACGCTCATGGGCTCAAACGCATCCTCCGGGTACGCTTCGGGATCGTTGGAGCTTATCGCTACGAAGTCCACCCCCTCCCCGGCAAACTCGTTCGCCAGGGAAATCAGGACAGGTTCTACGTGCCGGGCATAGGGGCAATGGTTGCAGGTAAAGACAACCACGAGCGCGGACGCATCGAAATCGCTCAGGGCACGCCGCAAACCCTCTCGCCCATCGGCTTCGGGATTGGCGGCCGGCAGATCGAAGGCGGGGGCCGGAGAGCCCAGTTCGACCATCGTGGAATAGGTACGGGCCATAGGTATCGAGTTTACGGGAGGCCGGCCATCCGGGCCAGGCGGTTTACCAGTGCTCGCTGGGAAGCAGGAACATCGCTAAAGGTACACATTTTCAGCTCGGTCTGAGGCAATTCATCGAGCACTTGCGGCGTTCCGAGTGATGCCAGGATGGTGGGGCGGGCCGAAGTAAGCCCGGCGAGAAAATCGCGATGCGCCGGTAACAGGCCGAAGGGCCGCCACGCCGCGGGCTTGGCGACGGCCGCAGCCACCACGGTCTGAAACCGGGCGGCTTCCCGAGCCAGCCTATCCAGATCCGCCGGGGAGGACTCCGGCCCAACTTCTACGAAACCAGCCTTCGGAAACCGTATGCGCACCGCCTCCGCCAGAGGCGATTCCTCCGGATCCAGGTCGGTTCGGTATGGAACGACGTAGATGAACAAGAGGCTCTCCCCCGTCAGGGCGAGGGCGGACGGTTCCGATCCGACATTCCCCCAGACGGCGACGGCTTTGTCTGCCACTTCCTGCGCAAGCGCCTCGTGAGCGGACCTGCCGGCGGCCGGCCGGGGTGCGGGATGCCGCCTGTGGCCGGAAGCCACGAGCGCATCCACGCGCCTGAAAGCTTCGTCCAGGCGGCTCTCGGGCAGTTCGCCGCATTCTACGGCCTGGACCAGCCCATCCACCATGGCAACCGGATCGGCAGGATCAAGCAGGATGTCGGCGCCGGCTGCAACGAGCTCCACGGCAAACCGGCCCGGGTCGGAAAATCGGTCTCGCACGGCGCCCATGAGCAGGCTGTCGGTAACGACGGCGCCCCGGAAGCCCATTCTTTCCCGAAGCAGGTGGGTCAGGATGGGTGGGGATAGGGTGGCGGGCCGGTTTTCCGGATCGAGGGCCGGATACACGACATGAGCGCTCATCATGAGATTGACCCCTTCGGCAATGGCCGCCCGGAACGGCGCCAGATCGAACGCATCGAGTTCCTCGAAGGAAGCCGTTACGATGGGAAGCTCGGCATGGGAATCGGAACGGGTATTGCCGTGGCCGGGAAAGTGCTTGGCCGTGGCGAGCAATCCGCCCTCGTGAAGGCCCTCGATGTACGCCCGAATCAGGCGGGAAACAGCTTCCGGATCTACCCCGAAGGCTCGGGTGGAAATAATGGGGTTGCGCGGATCGCGGTTTACATCGGCCACGGGAGCAAATGTGATGTGAATACCTTCCGAGCGGGCTTCCTCGGCGGTGGCTCGCGCCGAGGCACGCGCCAGCGATTCCGCTTCATCACCGAGCGCCGAATACGCCATCGCGTGGGGAAAAACCGTAGCTCCGGCAATTTGCTGGCCGGCTCCACGTTCGATGTCCGACGCGATGAGCAGAGTGCGCCCGCTGTGGACGCGCAAGCGTTCCAGGGTTTTACGGGTTTCTCCGGCGGAGCCGTTGAACAAGATGAGCCCTCCCACCGGACACACATCCAGCAGCGCCAGGACGCGGTCCACATCGTCCGAAACCCGTACCGGAGGGGGCATATTCGAGCCGATCCTTGGGAACAGCAATCGGGCGGCTTTTTCTCGCAGGGAAACCATACGGCGACGGGTTCAGCCTGTTGTCCAGAACAACACGCTCCGCGGACCGGCATCCCTGCCCCGATAACGGTTGCCGCGGGAAGTGTTGTTATGACGCATACAGGTTGTGTTCTCGGATATAGCGCCTGACCGGCTCGGATACGAGGTACCGTATCGATTCGCCCCGGCGGCGGCGGGCCCGGATGTCTGCGGCAGCCAGCTCGATACGCGGCGCCCGGGCGAACGACACCCGTGTGGGGTCGGCTATCGGCTCCAAAGACGGCGCATCCCCGAACCGACGGTATACGATAAGCCTGACCCGCTCCAGGAGTTCCTGCGGCCGACGCCAAGAAGAAAACTGGTTGTAACTATCTTCGCCCAGGATGAGATGGTAGACTCTGTCGGCGGCGGCTGCCTGTAGCGCCGTTACGGTATCGATCGTGTACGATACGCCGCCCAGACTTCGCTCCAGGTCGGACACTTCGAACCGGGGGTTGTCCGCCGTTGCCAGTCGGGTCATGCAAAGCCGGTGCTCGTAGGAAGCCAGCGTATCCGAAGCCTTGTGAGGAGGCCGGAATGCCGGAATCCAGAGAACGGTCCCGAGGTGAAACTGCTCGCATACCGCTTCCGCCACGATGAGGTGGGCGAGATGCGGGGGGTTGAACGATCCGCCGAATATCCCGACGTCCATAGTGAAAGGCGGGCATGGGTTGGGAGTAAGCGGCCCCGGGTTTATTGTCCGTCCCCTCCGGCGATGGGCTGCTCCTCGGCCCGCAGGTTTTCGAGCCGCCGCGAAGCGCGGTTGGCGAGCGTTTCCGCCTCCTGAAGGAAGGGGCTATCGGGAAATATTTGCAGCATCCGGCGATAGTTTTCGACGGCTCGCTCATACCGCTCTCCCTGCCGTTCCTCGATGCTTTGCTCGGCGTACGCGATAAACGAACGAATGGAGCCCAGGAGCGCCTCGTCTACCCACTCCGTATCGGGATACCGATCGAAAACGGACTCGTAGGTAAGGGCGGCGGCTTCGTACAACTCGCGTCGTTCATAAAGCTGGGCCGAAGCGTACTGCTTGTGCGCGAGCTTCTCACGCAACTCCTTGATTCGCGTTTCGGCTTCGGGTACGAGGGGGCTGTTCGGAAAGCGCTCTACGAACAACTGGAACTGCGTAATGGCTCGCTCCGTGTCTGTCTGATCGAGTTGGAAAGCGGGCGACATCTGGTAATAGGCGAGCGCGCGTTCGTACTCGGCCTGCTCCCGTCGCGGGTCGGTGCGGTATATCTCCGAGAACCGGCTGAACTCGTTGGCCGCAAGGATGTATTCGTTATTGGCCGCATAGGACCGCGCCAGGTACATCTGGGCCTCGGCTGCCCACTCGTGCGTGCGCCCGAAATCGAACACCGCCTGAAAGTACGGAATGGCTCGTTCGTACTTACCCCGATCGTACAGCGCCTTGCCTTTCTCGAACGCTTCCTGAGCCGTTTCGTAACGCAATTTCCCTGACCCTCCACAGCCGGATCCCAAAAAAAGTGCGGTGAGCACGACGGCCACCGCCAACAAGCGAAGATGCATACGGATTGTCCGGATTCAGTAAAACGATGTACTCTCGAAACGGGCGGGCCAGCGACTTTATTGTAACCACCGGGCGGGAGCCTCCCCTACCCGGGCATTTTAGACAGTGTATGGATACTAGGCAGCGTGAGGGCTGTTCCGTTTACTCCACCAACCGGATCCGTCCTCCGTCGTCATCGAGTAAAAACAGCGCCTGATTCACATTGCCCCCATCGAAATGGATGCGCGTTGAGAGTCCTTCGAACAGCGGCGCGGCGCGAAGCCTGTCGGAGAGCGATTGGCCGCCGCCGGGCCGGGCTAACTGCTCGAGCAAGAAGCGCGTTACATCGTACCCCGCGAACGCCAGGCGACTTTCTTCTCCCCGGGGCTCCCGACCGGAAAGGGCGCGGTAGCTTTCGATAAACGCGGCTACCTGCGGACGACTTTCGTTGATATAAAAATCCGTCGTGTATGTGGTCCGGAAACCGGATGGGTTGACGTCGTGCCACAACTTGTTTCCAAGAATGCGCAGGCTTGCGGCTTCGCTTTCGAGCGAACGGGCCGCCGCCTGCGCCGCCTCGGCGCCGTTAGGCCCCGCGAGCGGAATGTAGAGAGCGTCGGCCCTCCGAAGTAATTCGGTCGGCAACCGGGCGGAAAGATCGGCCCATGCTCGACTCCCGGATAGCTGTTCGGAGAAAAGGATCTCCGCCCCACGCTCCGACGCCTCCCGGCGGAATGCACGGGCCATGAGTTCGGATTCGGTTTCGCCGGATTGCGCCAGAATACCAATCGTGCGCAGTCTCCATTTCTCCAGGGCTACTTGCGCCATACGGCGTCCGCGGACCGACATAGTCGGATTGGCCTGAAACACGAAGCGGCGCTCCCCGGAGACTGTTTCGTCTGTGGCCAGAGGGGCCACGAGCACCACGCCGGCTTTTTCGGCAGCCGCTCCGGCGGCGTTTGCTTCGGCGCTGAACAGCGGCCCGATGACGGCTTCGGCTCCCTCGTCGGCCAGGGCGGTAATGGCTTCCCCGGCTCTGCGGCGGTCGTTTCGGGTATCGCGAAACACCATGCGAAAGGTAGCCTGTCGATCCGGCCGGTAGTTGTATTCTTCCACTGCGAGCCGAATCCCATTGAAAAGCGCCTGCGTCAGCTGCTCCTGGCCGTTGAGGGGCAGCGCTATACCGAGGGCGACCACCCGGCCGGCGGCGTCTCCCGAAAGCCTCTGCTCAGCGAGATCGATGGTGCGCCGGGCTTCTTCGAGGTAGCTGCTGGTAGGGTAGGTACGTTGCAGTTCGGTCAGAACCTCGATGGAACGTTCGTATTGCCCGTCCCGGTATAGCGCTTTGCCGGCCATGAGCAGGGCGGCGGTGGTCTTTCGATTCAGTTCATGAATCTGGTTCAGCAGCCGGAATCGACGGTAAGCCATACCGTAGTCCCCTTCCTCGAACGCTTTCACCCCTTGCCGGAACAGTAACTCGGCGTCCTCTACCACCGGCACCCTGCGCTCGAAATGCTGGGCCGAAACTGGCGTTGCGTTCTGAAGGACCAGTACGGCGACCAGCAGAACGAGAACCGTCCTGGCTGGATACAGAGCGAGCTGGCTGAAAGCTTTCAGACGTACCATAAGGTTGGCGCCAACCGGGTGGATTCGTGAGGCATCAGGCTGTACTACGCTCCATGACGGCGAAAAGATCGGGATGTCATTCCCACTCGATGGTGGCCGGCGGCTTGGAGCTGATATCGTACACCGTACGATTTATTCCTCGCACTTCATTCACGATGCGGCCGGATACGCGGGCCAGGAAGTCGTGCGGCAGCGGCGCCCAGTCGGCCGTCATTCCGTCCACGCTGGTAACGGCCCGCAAAGCGCACACGTTTTCGTAGGTGCGGACATCTCCCATGACCCCGACCGTCTGCACGGGCAGCAACACCGCAAAGGCCTGCCAGACCTGATCGTAGAGACCGGAAGATTTCAGTTCTTCGATAAAAATCGAGTCGGCCTCCCGCAACAGATCGAGTTCGCGGCGGCTGACCGGCCCGATGATGCGGATGGCGAGGCCGGGCCCCGGGAAGGGATGCCGCCCGATGATCGCCTCAGGCACTCCGAGAAGCTTGCCGATGGTCCTCACTTCGTCCTTGAACAGCTCCCGGAACGGTTCGAGCATGTCAAATTGCAACTCCGCAGGGAGTCCGCCGACGTTATGGTGCGTTTTGATCGTAGCCGACGGCCCCTTGAAAGAGACGCTTTCGATTACGTCGGGGTACAGGGTGCCCTGCGCCAGAAATTGCGGGCGTTTTCCGCGTTGGGCGATTACTTCCCTGGTTGCCTCGTCGAACACCTCGACAAACGTGTTGCCGATGATCTTGCGTTTCGTTTCCGGGTCGAATATGCCTTCGAGGCGATCCAGGAAAAGCGGGGTGGCATCCACCGCCTTGAGGTGAATGTGGAAATGATCCCGAAACGTGCTCTGGACCTGTTCCCACTCTCCTTTACGAAGCAGCCCATTGTTGACGAACACACAGGTCAGCCGGTCGCCGACGGCTTCGTGAAGCAGCACGGCCGCCACCGAAGAATCGACGCCGCCGGAAAGGCCGAGCAAGACGTGCTCCTCCCCTACCGTTTCCCGTATGTCACGGATTTTCTCCTCGATGAATGACGCCGGCGTCCAGTCGCCGCGGCAGCCGCATACGTTGAGGGCAAAGTTGCGGAGAACCTGTTTGCCATGCTCGGTGTGTACGACCTCCGGATGGAACTGCACACCGTAATGAGGCTGTTTTCCGGACTTTACGGCAGCAATCGGGGCGTTATCGGTGTGAGCGATGACGTGGTAATCCTCGGGAAGCCGGGTAAGGTGATCGCCGTGGCTCATCCAGACGACCGAGCCGGAGGGAATGCCGGCGAGCAGGTCTTCCTGGTCGTCTACGATCAGATGCGCCCGGCCAAACTCGCGGCGGGAGGCTTTTTCCACCGCTCCGCCCAGCGTAAAGGCCATCGCCTGCAAGCCGTAACAAATGCCCAGCACGGGCATGGGCGAGCCGTCCTCCCGGGTCAGGCCGAGCCATTCCGGAGGGAGCTGCGGCGCTCCGGCGTCGTATACCGAACAGGGACCTCCTGAAAGCACGATGCCCTTCGGCGAAAGCCGGCGCAGCTCGTCGGTAGAAAGGGTACAGGGATAGATTTCCGAGTAGACGCCCGATTCGCGCACACGACGAGCGATCAGCTGTGTGTACTGCGATCCGAAGTCCAGAATGACGATGCGCTCGTGCATGACAGAGCCGAAAAATGGGCGAAGGGAGACGTACCGGGCCTCCGGTTCCTCAACGTCTCCCCTCGTAAAATCCTAAAAACCGGCGGGACGGGTTATGCGCCGACCAGGTCGCGGTAGGTCTCGGGCGACAGCAGATCATCCAGTTCGGCCGGGTCGGTCAACTCGACTTTAACCATCCAGCCCTCACCGTACGGGTCCTTGTTGACGAGTTCCGGGCTCCCGTCGAGCGCTGCGTTGATCTCAACGATGTTTCCGGATACCGGCATGTATAACTCGGATACCGTTTTGACGGCCTCGACGGTTCCGAACATTTCTCCTCTGGCAAAGCTGGAGCCTGCCGGTTGAATATCGACAAATACGATATCGCCGAGTTCCTGCTGGGCAAAGTCGGTAACGCCGATCAGGGCCGTCTGCGCGGATTCGTCGTAGCGTAGCCACTCGTGCTCGCTGGTGTACCGCAGATCAGTAGGGAAATTCATTTCGGTATGGCAACAAGTGATGAAGGAGTTGACGCTCGGTCCATATTAGGAAGAAAACCGATGGAGAAAAAGCCGGGGCGAGGGTTGAAGTTGGCTAAAACGCACATCGAAGGAACCTGCGTTACGTCGCCGGGGAACCGAAGTCGAAGGATTCCAGAAAGTGGGTATCGAACCGGCCCGCCCCGAATGCGGGGTCCGCCAGCAGTTTCTGATGGAAAGGAATGGTGGTTTTGATCCCTTCGATCACGAATTCGTCCAGCGCGCGGCGCATTTTGCGGATGGCCAGCTCGCGCGTGCGCCCTTTGACGATCAGTTTGGCAATCATCGAATCGTAGTACGGCGGGATGACGTAGCCGGCATAGGCATGTGTATCCACCCGGACGCCGTGACCGCCGGGCAAGTGGAAGGAAGTTATGGTACCGGGCGAGGGAGCGAAATTCCTGAACGGGTTTTCCGCGTTGATCCGGCACTCGATGGCATGGTCCACGGGCTCGAAAGGCGTCGGGTCGATAGTGTCGCCGAGCGCCACCCGGATCTGGTGTTCGATGAGGTCAACGCCGGTAACTTCTTCGGTAACGGGATGCTCTACCTGAATCCGGGTATTCATTTCCATGAAGTAGAAGTTTCGGTCGGCATCGAGCAGAAACTCGATGGTGCCCGCGCCGGCGTAGTTTACCGCCTCGGCTCCCCGTACGGCCGCATCGCCCATGCGTCGGCGCAACTCCGGATCGACGGCAGGCGACGGGGATTCTTCCAGCAGCTTCTGGTGGCGGCGCTGAATGGAGCATTCGCGCTCACCGTAATGCCGGACGTTGCCTTTCCCGTCGCCGAGCACCTGAATCTCGATATGCCGCGGGCGGACGATGAACTTCTCTACGTACAGGGAGGGGTTCCCAAACGCGGCGTCGGCCTCCGAACGCGCCGCCAGGAACAGCCTCTCGAAGTCGGCCGCATCGTGAACGAGCCGCATACCGCGCCCTCCACCCCCGGCGCTTGCCTTGATCATGACCGGAAAGCCGATGCCGCGTGCCAGTTCGAGCGCTGCGCGGACATCATCGACGGCCCCTTCCGATCCGGGAACCACGGGCACGCCGGCGGCCCGCATCGTCCCTTTGGCCAGGCTCTTGTCTCCCATCAGGCGGATCGTTTCGGGAGTGGGACCGATGAACGTGAGGCCGTGATCCGAACAGATCTGGCTGAAATCCGCATTCTCCGACAGAAACCCGTAACCCGGGTGGACGGCGTCGGCGCCGGTAACTTCGGCGGCGGCGATGATCCGTTCCATCCGCAGGTAGCTTTCCCGGGAGGGAGGCGGGCCGATGCATACCGCTTCATCGGCAAAGCGTACGTGGAGCGAATCGCGGTCGGCCGTGGAGAACACAGCGACCGTCTTGAGCCCCATCTCGTGGCAGGTGCGGATGACGCGGAGCGCAATTTCGCCCCGGTTGGCGATCAGAACTTTTTCAAACAAGGCAGCACCCCTCCCGATGCGCCGGCGGCGTCAGGCTCGTTCACGCAGGCTCGATCATGAACAAAGGCTGGTCGAACTCGACTGGTTCGCCGTTCTGAACGAGTATTCGGGTAATGACTCCCCCGGTCTCGCACTCGATTTCGTTCATGAGCTTCATGGCCTCGATGATGCAGAGTACATCGCCCACCTGGACTCTATCACCAACTTCTACGAAGGGCTTCGTATCCGGGCCCGGCGAACGGTAGAAGGTGCCTACGATCGGCGCCTTGATCGGGACGCCTTTCGCCATCGATTCCTTCTCTACCGGCGGGCGTTCCACCGGGCCGGCCGGGGGTTCGGGGGGTGTCGTGGAGGCAGGAGGGGGAAAGGCTCCCATCGGTTGGGGCGGCGGATATCCGCCGCCGAAACCGTAGCCGGGCATCGGGAAATACGGTTGTTGCACCATAACCGTAGGGGCCGCCTTTCGCACCACGATTTTGACGCCTTTTTCCTCGATTTCCAACTCGGCAACGTCGCTGGAAGCCACGATGCGAAGGAGCTCTTTGATCTGAGTGAGATCCATGCGTGCTCGGGTTAAATGAGTACGGCGGACAGAGAAACCGGCGGCCCGTTCGGCCGGGTTCCGTTACGGGCCGACACGCACCGACTTCCGAAGGGACGGATCCCCTATCGGCTGCTAACGCGGGTCAGGTAGGCTCCGGTTTCCGTGCTGACGCGAACGACGTCTCCCTCGTTGATGAACAGAGGTACGTTGACGATGGCGCCGCTTTCGAGCGTGGCCGGTTTCGTGGCGCCGGTCGCGGTATCCCCTTTCAGTCCCGGGTCGGTCTGCACCACTTCGAGTTCAACGCTCTTTGCGATTTCCGTTGTGAGTGGCTGTTCGGTTTCCGCATGGTACAGAATATCGACCTGGCCGCCTTCCTTTACGTATTCCCGACCTTCCACCATATCAACGGGCAGAGACGTCTGCTCATAGGTTTCCATATTCATGAAATGGAGGCCGAGGTCGTCCTCGTAAAGAAACTGGTGCGGCCGCCTCTCCACACGCGCCGTTTCGACGCGCTCGCCGGCGCGGAAAGTATTGTCCACCACTTTACCCGTGCGGACGTTCTTGAGTTTGGAGCGAACGAACGCCCCGCCCTTTCCGGGCTTCACATGCATGAACTCGACGATCGTCCAGATATCGTTATTCCAGACGAGGGCCAGTCCGTTTCGAAAGTCGCTGGTATCTGCCATAAAGTAATCTCGGTGCTAAAAAGACTGGTAAATATACCGATCAACCCGGCCCCCTGTCAATCCGCGTTTGCCGGCGCAGACGTCCTCCCCGGGCAAAGCGGACCGGGCCGCCCCGGTACAGATGCCCGGGGAGGAATCTTTTTTTAATCCGGAAGCCGACTTTTCCGGTCGGGAACGTTAATTCTATATGTAACCATTCACTATCGGGAAGCATCCCGAGTCAGTATCAACGCATCACTAATGGATCGAAAAGCACGACCCATCGACGAGTACACGCTGGCAGCTTATCTCTCCGGAACGCTGTCGGCAGAGCAACGAAGGGAAGTGGCCGCCTACCTGGCAAACCATGCAGACGCCCGCGAGTTGCTATGTATGGCGTATCAGGCGCTCGAAGAATCCGGTGAAGCGTGTTACACGCCGGTCCCGGAGCGGTCGGACGAAACAGCCGTGAAGAAGGGCCTCCTTCGGCAGGTCGTACTTCGTCCGAAGCTGCACGTGCGGCGCCTCGCACGATTCAGCGCCGCAGCGGTGATCATTTTTACCGTGGGGTTAGGTTTGCGCCTGTCCGCAGGCCCACCCATCGATACGGTTCGTTCCGGAAGCCCATCGGACACCATCGAACTGGTAGTCAATGCCTCGCAGGAGGTACTCCGCTTCGAATGGAGCCCGGTAGAGGGAGCGTATCAATACCGTGTCGTCGTGTGGGATCCGCTTCAGGCCGCCATTGTAACCGCAGAAACCGTTCAATCGACCCGCCTGAGCCGGGAGAGCGACTTCATTTCGAAGCTCGACTCGAAGCTCGTTCAGGGACGAACCTACCAGTTTCGCGTGGATGCCGTCGATGCGCAGAATCGGCTCATCCGGAGCTCGAGCCCGGTGGATTTCAACCTGAAACCCTGATCGCTGGAGAATCCTCCCAACCTCATCATAAAGCCGCGCACCCGGAGGGCGCGGCTTTTTTACTGGACGCTACCTGAACGGCTTTTCCTTTTTCAGCAGGGCGACCATGTCATCCACGCCGAAAGGCCCGTGGCGGTACAGAAAGGGTTCGCCGTAGGTAGCGCCGATTTTGTATCCGTACCAGCGCGCCTGGGCCTCTATCCAGCGGGTGAACTCCGGGTTAGCGATGAAGGTGGCCGGCAGGTTGGCGTCCTGCTCGGCGCCGGGGTCGTGGAACTGGGTCCGGTAGGCTCGCATGGCGGCCATACGCTGATCCCAGACGTCCGACACGTCCACGATGAACGTGGGCGTGAATGGGACGGACTGCATGTAATGCACGACGTGGTGAGGGCGCCAGGGTTCCTGGGGGTTCTCGTCCTCGTCCTGTGTTACTATTTTGCGCAGGCCGGAGTAAAAAGCGGCAGAGGCCGCCAGTTCGGAGGCCGCTGCATGATCCGGGTGGCGGCACTCCGGGGGATTTATCAACAGAATATGCGGCCGGTATTTTCGCAGGGCGCGGATCACGGCCAACCGCTGGTCCGGCGCGCCCGTTATGTGTCCGTCCGGCATCCCGAGGTTTTCGCGGGCGGCGAGGCCGAGGATGCGTGAGGCCGCTGCGGCTTCTTCCATGCGTTGTTCGGGCGTTCCCCGGGTCCCGAGGTCGCCCCGCGTGAAATCTACGATTCCGGTGCGATAGCCCTGCCGGGCCAACAGACACATCGTTCCTCCGGCGCACAACTCTACATCGTCGGGGTGGGCGGCCAGGGCCAGTACGTCGAGAGACAATGACTCAGGCATACGATTTGCTTGGCGAAAAGAACCGTGTAAACTCAACCCGCGGCGGGTCGCATCAACTTTTCATTCTTTCAGATTCCGTAGCTAAGGAGCAACAGATTTCCTGAAACCGATACAACGAGTCCGGCATGAGATATACTACGTACGAGGCACAAGCTGAGGAAGATGAAATGCCGCCGGAGCTCTGGCGGATCGCCGTGCGGCAGTATCACAAAGCCTGGGATCTTTACGTGGAGGCCGGCTGTCCCTTCGGGGAGACGGACGAGGGTATGCTGATCTGGTTCGAGTTCGACCAGCACACCCTCGAGAATTAGCGTTTTCTCACCCGACGACGAAGTTAACGAGGCGGCCGGGCACCCACACTTCCTTCCGCACCGTTTTCCCTTCGATATGCCGGGCAACGTTGGGCTCGGCACGCGCCGCATCCAGCACGGCTTCTCGCTCCGCGCTGGTCGGCACCCGGATGGAAGCCCGCAGCTTGCCGTTGACCTGCACGGCCATTTCGATTTCGTCGGTTTCCAGGTACGCTTCCACCACCTCGGGCCACGTTTCGCCCGCCATGCTGTCGGACCTATCGGGGTTCAGGCGGTGCCACACTTCCTCCGCGAGGTGGGGTGCAAACGGGTTCAGCAAAATCAGGAAGGGGTTGAGCGCCTTCCGCGGAACCGCATCCCACTTGTAGGCCGCGTTGATGAATTCCATGAGGGCGGCCAAGGCCGTATTGAAGCGCAGGTTTTCGATATCGTCGGTCACCTTCCGGATGGCCAGATGCAGTGTCCGAAGCTGCTCGCGGTCGGGATCGGAATGGGTGACATTCGGGGAAACCCCGCCGGTATCTTCCTCGATCACCAGACGCCAGATCCGGTTCAAGAACCGATGCACCCCTTCGGTTCCTTTCGTGCTCCAGGGCTTGACCTGTTCGAGCGGCCCCATGAACATTTCGTAGAGGCGCAGCGAGTCCGCACCGTAATCGCGAACGATTTCATCGGGATTGATGACATTCCCGCGGCTTTTGCTCATTTTGAATGCGCGAGCGTCTACGCGGACTTCCGGCGCCGCCTTGAGCACGAAACCTTCGCCTCGTTTTTCTATTTCCGATTCTTCTACACGGATCGGTCGAACGGGACGGCCGTTTCGGGTGTCGGTCCAGTCGTCAACATACTCGGCCGATACGGCCTCGTCGGCCTCATCCACATAGCGCGTAAACTCCATCTCCCCGAGAATCAGGCCCTGGTGTACGAGCTTACGGAAGGGCTCCTCGGTGGATACCACCCCCAGGTCGTACAGCACCTTGTGCCAGAACCGGGCATACAACAGATGGAGCACGGCGTGTTCCGAGCCGCCGACATACAGATCGACCGGCATCCAGTAGCGTTCTTTGTCCGGGTTGACCAGCTGCCGATCGTTGTGCGGATCGATGTAGCGCAGATAGTACCAGCACGAGCCGGCCCACTGGGGCATGGTATTCGTTTCACGGCGGGCGGGAGCGCCGGTGGCGCTGTCCACGGTGTTCACCCAGTCCGGGACGGTTGCCAGAGGACCTTCAGGCGAGCCGCTTGGTTTGTAGGAGGTTACTTCCGGCAGCAGAACGGGCAGATCGGTTTCCGGCAAGGTCTGTGGCTTATCGTCCACGAACACAACGGGGAAAGGCTCACCCCAGTACCGCTGGCGGCTGAACAGCCAGTCGCGCAGTTTGTAGTTGACACGACGGCGGCCGATGCCCTCGTTTTCGAGCCATGCGATCATTTTTTCTTTCGCATCGGCCACGCCCATGCCGTTGATGCTGACCCCATGCGTTGAGATGCCGGCAATGGGCTGGTGTTCGCTATCGGAGTTGACGACCGTGCCGTCGCCCGTCCAGGCGGCCTGAGCCAGATCGCCGCCGGTGATGACGCGGCGGATGGGCAGCCCGTAGGTCCGGGCGAACTGGTAATCGCGCTCGTCATGGGCCGGCACCGACATGATGGCCCCGGTTCCGTAGGCGGCCAGAACGTAATCCGCGATCCAGATCGGTATTTTCTCTCCCGAGGCCGGGTTGACGGCATGACCGCCCGTGAACACGCCGGATTTTTCCTTTTGCAGCTCCGTGCGCTCCAGGTCGCTTTTCGTGGAGGCCTGTTGTACGTAAGCGTCCACCTCGGCGCGGCGCTCGGCCGTTGTTACCCGGCGAACGAGGGGGTGCTCGGGAGCCAGCACCATGTACGTCGCGCCGAAAAGGGTATCCGGGCGCGTCGTGAAAACGCGAATCTTGTGTTCGGGCACCCCCACGACCGGAAAGTCGATGTCGGCTCCTTCGGAACGCCCGATCCAGTTCCGTTGCATCTCTTTCGTGCTCTCCGGCCACTCCAGATCGTCCAGGCCGTCGAGCAGGCGGTCGGCGTACTGCGTTATGCGCAGCATCCACTGGCGCATCGGAAGGCGGACGCAAATGTACCCGCCGCGCTCGGATCGGCCGTCGATCACCTCCTCATTCGCGAGCACGGTGCCAAGCTCCTCGCACCACCAGACCGGTTGCTCGGACTGGTAGGCCAGCCCACGATCGTACAACTGTTTGAAGATCCACTGCGTCCAGCGGTAATACGCCGGATCGGTCGTGTTGACCTCCCGATCCCAGTCGTAGGAGAAACCCAGGGACTGGAGTTGCTCCCGGAAGCGCTGGATATTGCGTTCCGTAGTAATACGGGGGTGGGTGCCGGTCTGGATGGCATATTGCTCTGCCGGCAGCCCGAAAGCGTCCCAGCCCATCGGATGCAGCACATTGAAGCCCTTCATCCGTTTGTACCGGGCGATGATGTCGGTAGCCGTGTATCCCTCCGGATGCCCGACGTGCAGGCCCGCGCCGCTCGGATAGGGAAACATATCGAGTACGTAATACTTCGGCTTCTCGGCATCGATGTCGTCCGGTGTGCGAAACGTTTTTTGTTCTGCCCAGAACCGCTGCCATTTCTTTTCTATGTCCTGAAAGGGGTAGCTTGCCATAGTTGATCGGGTATAGACACAATGAGGTGCTCGCAAAGGAGTGCCCAAGCTACGGCATTTTTCACCATAAAGCGTATCGATCCTTCGTGCTCACGGGCACGTTACCTTCCGCTGCCGGAATCCTGGCGACCGGGTTGAACTTCGTGGATGCCAGAAACGTTAGCAGCCAAACCCTTGCCGTCATGACCGACCTGCCCGCTCTGTTCGCTTCCGCCCGGACCATCGCCGTCGTCGGGTGCAGTAACCGCCCCGACCGGATCAGCAATTCGATTGCACGCTACCTCCAGGAAGCAGGATACCGTATCATCCCGGTCAACCCGGAGTACGACGAAATCCTGGGCGCGCGGTGTTATCCGAACCTGGCGAGCATCCCGGCGGATGCGGCTCTCGATATCGTCAATGTTTTTCGGCGCCCGGCGCATACGGCCGGCGTAGTAAGAGAGGTCGTAGAACGATCCGCACGAACCGGAGAAAAACCGGTCGTCTGGACGCAACCCGGCGTATCCTCGCCGGAAGCGGAAAAAGAAGCCGTGGCGGCCGGACTGGAGTACATCAGGGACCGCTGCATTTACACGGATCATCGCCGTATGGCCCGGGCCCTGTAGCCTCACGGTGGTTTCCGCCAGACCAGCCGCACGACGGCGGCTTCACCCTTGTGCAGGTTGCCTTCGTCCAGATCGGTTATGGTTTCTTCAGCCATAAGGAGTCCGGCCGCCTCGAACCAGCCGGCCAACTCATCCAGCGACACCATGAGGTCGGGTGTGGGCGGCCCGCCGCTGGTGTACCCGAGCAGCCGCTGCTCCGGGCGGAACCACTCGGCCACAAGTATCCCGCCCGGTTCGAGCAAACGGTGGATCAAGCGGTAAAGGGTGGGGCGATGCGTCGGGGGCAGGTGCAAAAACGTAACCACGACCCCGCCCCAGGTCGCATCGGGATGCCAGGCCGTTACGTCGGCAAGGATGGTTCGGAGCGCCGTCTCGTTGCGCTCAGCCAGTTCGAGCGCCTTGCGAATACCTACTTCCGAAAAATCTACAGCTGTAACGTCGAGGCCCTGACGCGCCAGGAAAACCGCGTTCCGCCCCTCTCCGGCGCCCAGTTCGATCACCCGCTTTCCTGCCAATCGCCAGGCCTGCTCACGGACGAAACGGTTGGGCTGCTCGCCGTAGACGAGGCCCGGTGCGCTATAGCGCTGATCCCAGCTATTCACAGGCAGGTAACCCGACGGGGCGATCTCAGGAGGCAGAGGATGTCTTTTCCGTTTCGGCTTCTTCCCTGATGCGGCTGCAAACGATGGTGCAGAGCGCGGAGAGCGTCGGATCGCTGATGGAGTAGAACGAGTACAGTCCCTCCTTGCGCCGCGAAACGACGCCTACCTCGGCAAGCTGGCCCAGATGCTTGCTGACATTGGCCTGCTGGTATCCCGTTGCTTCCACGAGTTGCTGGACGGTGCGCTCGCCGTTTACGTGCAGTTCGTTGAGCAACTGCAACCGAACAGGCTCCCCCAGGAGCTTGAAACGTCGGGCCGCCTGTTCTAGCAATACTTTCGGGACGAGCTTCATCATCATGGAATTCAGTTGGGGCATCTGGGCCGTTTAATCCGTTGAGGTCTGATAAAGATCCGCCCCCTTTACGACGAGAGACGGCGGAGGTATGTCGAACAACCGGCGCAGGTTAGAATATACGGCAGCAAGGCAACCCGGCGTCTATCCTCCCCTCCCGGCTTGAGGAAAAAGCACAGACTCCATTTCCGGTAATCGCGGCAGGGTGTACCTTGCCGTAGATCTGCGCCGGCGGTCGTGGGCGCAGGTTGTTTCGTTTTATATCCAATCACTCCGCTGCCATGCCGACCATTCGCCTCGAACAACTGAGCCCTCCGGAAATCCACCGAATGCTCGTATCGACTATCGAGCCGCGACCCATCGCTTTCGTTTCGACCGTAACCCCGGAGGGAACGCCCAATCTCGCTCCGTTTTCCTTTTTTACGGTTGCCTCGGTCAACCCCCCGGTTCTGGCCTTTTCCTGCCTGCAAAAACCCGGCGGAGAACCCGGACGCGGAGAGGAAAAGGACACGATTCGTAATGTACAGGAAACGCCGGAATGTGTGGTGAACGTGGTTTCGTACGGATTCGCGGAGCCGATGAGCCTGGCATCCGGAGAGTTTCCGTACGGAACCGACGAATTTACCGTTACGGGCCTTACCCCGGTTCCCTCCGAGACGGTCGCCCCGCCGCGCGTCGGCGAAGCGGCGGCGGCGTACGAATGCCGGGTAGAGCGGGTCGTATCGTGGGGAGAACAAGGGCTTGGAGGCAACCTGGTACTGGCCCGTGTGCTTGCCATCCATCTGACGGATCGCGTTTGGAAGGACGGGAAGATCGACCAGAATGAACTCGACCCCATCGGGCGGCTCGGCGGACCTTTTTACGTGCGGGTAAATGAAGCTGTTTTTCGGCTGGACCCTCCTGGGCCGGATGAGGTCCGTTCGGCGCTCGATGCCGTTTCCCCATCTACGTTGCCCCGGTGAACGGCCATGAGACACCTGCTGCTGCTTCTGCTGGCCGTCGCCGTAACATCGTGCTCCGAGAGAGGACAGACGCCCGGCGGAGACGCCGAAGCGGCGCTCGACACGACGGCATCGCCGGTATTCCGGCGCGTTCAGCAAGAGATCGAAGCACTGGACGCGATGCGCTCGACACTGGCCCGTTCGATCCCGGAGGGACCGGTAGACTCGACGACGTTCGCTCGCGTGTGCCGCCCGGTGGGCGCCCGGGCGAAGCAGTTGTCCACCGAGACGGGTTGGCAGGTAAGCCAGCTTGCACGGAAGTACCGCAACCCTGCGAACCGGGCCGACGCCGCAACGATACGGGCCATGAACCGTTTCGAGGACTCGCCGGGCTTGTCGGGTTTCTGGGCGCCGCCGCATAGAGGGGTTGAGGGCGGCGCCCGCTACTTCCGCCGGATAACCGTGGAGAAGGCGTGCCTGAGTTGCCACGGAAAGAGGGCTACGCGCCCGGCGTTCATCGTTGAAAAATACCCGGAGGACAGCGCGTTCGAGTTCGCTGAGGGCGACCTGCGGGGTGTGTACTCGGTGTTCGTACCGGATTCCCTCCTGTCCGCCCCCTGAACCGGATCAGCGCCCTACAGACTGCACCGTGATGTTACGCAGGGCGCCCGTCGTTCGGTACGTGGCGATACCGAAAGGCCGGGACCGCTCCACCTCTACACGGACCGAAAGCCGGTGGCCTCCGATCTCGAAATCGACGATCTGCCTCCCGTCGATCCAGGCCTCGATTTTCGCATCGGTAACCCGGAGGCGAACTGCATACCACCGGCCGCTTTCGAACCGCTCCCAGGTGCTGGTTTCGTTCTCCGAAGCATCGTATCCGTCAATACTGCTCAGGCCGACTACCCCGCCGCCCCACCCTCCGACGACGAGCGTGCAGGGGTCGTCCTTTACAGGAAAGGTAACGGCGGCGAAGAAATCGCTGCCGTCGATCCGCATGGCTTCCAGGTTGATTTCATAGTTTACGCTCGGAAACTCGCCCGTCCACGTTACGCCGGTCATCGGATTTCCGGCGCCGAGAATGAGCGCACCCTCCCGGATCCGGACGAGGCCCTCCGAGCCGAAGTCGGTAACCACCCACTGTCCGAGCGACTTGCCATCAAACAGGCTTCGGGCTACGGTCGAATCCTCAGCCGAATCGCGGATAGAACCGCCGGATGGGGCAGCCCATACCTGCCACGACAGGAGCGCAGCAAGGAGATGAAGTATAATCATGGCTTATTTTCATCCAGGCTGAATGAACCAGGAAATCCACCCGACCTGCCTTCCAAAGGTTGCGCCGGGTCGATGACGCACACCGTTGGCATCAAGAAACGGCCTGATCCCGCCGTCTGTCAATACCTTTCTTTCGCCTGCAAACAGTAACCTACTACCCTTTTCTCCGTTGAGCGTTTCTCCGCCGGAGACGGCTCTCTTCCATTCTAACTTTCAATTAATTTTGAAACTTGCAGGGAGCCTGCCGGTTGATTTCCTTTCAGCCGCAAGCGGGGTCGGAGAGCCACCGATGCGGCCTCACGGAAACCCTTCGGCCGCTGTGAATCAGGAAAATACATACGTCGATACGCCCCGAGGGATGTTCTCCTCGGGTGGAGTCTGGTTTCATACCACCGAAGAGGCCCTTCGGGAGTTTGCCGCTCCGGTACTTGAGCGGTATCCGCTTTCCGGGCTCATCCGCGAGGCCGAGAGCTGGCTTCGCGGCTCCGAGACGGCAACCCTCTGGCTCGTCCCGTTGTTGCTCTGGCTGCTGCCGCCCATCCCGGCCTCTCTGGCCGCGTTAACGGTATACGTCGCCTGGCGTTTGCTTTCGCCCTCCTTCGTAAACGGAGTGGTAGGGGCGGCGCTCGATCGGCTGGAGCAGGTAGGGTTGCAGGCGGCGCTGTATCTCGTTACCATGAGCCTGTTCGCCATGAACGGCTCTTTCGCGGCGCTCTGGTCCGGACTGGCGTGGTTCGTAGCGCTCAGGTGGGGAGCGGTAGCCTGGATCACCGAACCGCTTTTGCGCCGGTTATGGCCGACCCTGTACCGTATACCGGCGCCGGATGTGGTTTTGCGGGCGCTGATCATTCGCGCCGCGATGAAGTATAACGTGCCGCTTCCCGAGATCTCCCGGATGGAAGCAAAGATACGGGCAGGTATGTACAGCCGTAAACAGTGAAGGTAGATAGATGGAATCGAGGAAGAAAACAGAGTTTTTTTTCATTCGACACGGAGAAACCGAGTTCAATCGTCAACGCATCGTACAGGGGCGCAGGGTGAACAGCGCCCTGAATGCAACGGGACGGGCACAGGCCGAGGCGCTGGCCCGGCGTTTCGCGGAACGGCATCTGGATGTCATTTATTGCAGCACCCTCCGCAGGGCAGAAGAAACGGCCGAGATCGTGGCCCGGCATCACGAGGGCGTGCCGCTCATCCGTGTGCGCGATCTCGAGGAGATTTCGTGGGGAGTGTACGAGGGGCGACCTGCAACGGCTGAGGTCATGCAGAAACTGGAGGAAATGGTTGATCGCTGGAGAAACGGCGAGTTCGCCTATGCCGCCGAAAGCGGGGAATCCATTCTGGACGTCCAGCATCGGGCGCTGCGAGCGCTTCGGCGTATCCTGGAGGAGCATGAAGGGAAAACCATCATGATCGTCACGCACGGCCGCTTCCTGCGTGTGCTTCTGGCTACACTGCTTCAGGCTTACGGACTTGAAAGGATGCACGAGATTCACCATGCCAATACGGCCGTAAACCACGTCATCCTGAACGAAGAAACGTACGAGGCTCGATTACTCAATTGCACGGCCCATCTCGAAGAAGTCGAAATGATCGAAGTGGAATGAAATCTGCCTGAAGTGCCCGCGTAATCGACTGGCTTGCCGAACACACTGGATCGTTATGCCGGAAAAACTCCTCAAAACCGTCTGTGCCACCGGGATCCGCAGTGCGGACCCGCGCCGCATCATGCGGCGGGAAGTCCTGCGCGCCCTGTCGGGCGATGCGCCATTGGTTCGCATCGAGGCGGCTATCGAACAGACCGATCCGTTGACGTGGCTGGCCGCACAGCCTGCCACCGAGCGAATCTACTGGGCCGACCGGACAGGCCGGAGCAGCATGGCAGCAGCCGGTGCGGCCCGGGTGTTTTCGGGGGAGCGATTCGAGGAACTGGAATCGGCATGGTCCGGCATGGTTTCCCTGCTGGAGGCAGGGCCCGCCGAGTTGCGCCTGTACGGCGGCTTGCGCTTCGACACAGCGACGCCGGCCGATACCTCGTGGGAGCCCTTCTCGGCCTTTCGATTCGTGCTCCCGCGTTTCGAGTTGCATTCATCGCCGGGAGGGTGTACGCTGGTGTGCCACGTATCGCCCCCGACCGACAGAGAGAAGCCGTCGGACCTGCTCGCCGCAGTGGATCGGATCGCCTTTCCGGAGGTTCCGAAGGAGGAAGGGTTGCCCCTGCCGCTCGGGAGACGGGACGAACCCGGCAGGGCCGAGTGGTCGGCGAACGTCCTAGAAGCGCTCGATATGTTCCGGAGCGGCGCTCTCGAAAAAGTGGTGCTCGCCCGTAAAGCGGCATTTGATTTCCCTACGCCCATCGACCCGCTGCTGCTTTTGAAGCGCCTCGAGCCGGCTACGCCGCATTGTTTTCATTTCTGCTTCCAGACGGGTCAGGCGGCCTTTATCGGTGCTTCTCCCGAGCGGCTGTTCCGCCGGTCGGGCCGAAGCATCGAAAGCGAAGCCGTAGCCGGCACCCGTCCCCGGGGCTCCTCCACCGACGACGACGCCCGGTTGAGCCGGGAGCTCCTCGACAGCGAAAAGGACGGGCGCGAGCACGAAGTGGTTCAGCGCAGCATTCTGGAGGGCCTGCACAACCTTGGGGCCAATCTGGTGGTGGACGAACATCCATCCGAGATGACGCTGATGCGGGGAAGGCACCTTCGCTCCAGCATCCGGGGTTACCTGCCGGAGGGAGTGACGGACCTGGACTTGCTTCGGGCGCTCCATCCGACACCTGCCGTGGGGGGCTACCCCGCCCATGCGGCCATAGAGGCCATCCGATCTACCGAATCGTTCGACCGGGGGTGGT
>CBDUBS010000027.1:0-28707 GCA_965365445.1 uncultured bacterium
TCCCGCCGCACCAGGGCGGCCATGTCGCCGTTCGGGAGCATCCGAAGGGTCGTTTCGTTCGGATTGCCGGGAATCTCGAACGCGGCCAGCCGCTCGTACCGCAGCCCGTCGCCCCCGTACAGCATGGTCATCCAATCGCCCTCCTTCGGAGCGGTATACGAAACGCCGTATGCCTTTCCCCCATGCCACGTTACGCGCCACAGCCAATCGCCCTCCTCCAATACCGGCTGCCACCCGCTCCAGGATCGGCCGTCCTCCGAAAACGCAACCCGTGGTTGCTTGCTCACGAGCGTTTCCTCCCGATACATCGATCCGCCGGCCGTGAGCATCAGCCGCCCGTCGGGGGCAACGGAAAGCTTGGGATCGCGCAGGTCGATGCCGGGCTCTTCGAGCAGCGCGGCAGAAGCCCACGTCTCGCCGTCCCGGCTTGCGATCACGCGCACCGCACCCTCCTTCCCGTAAACGTGCCGCTCTCCCTCACGGAACGTGCAGTACCACCGGTCCTGAAACCGGATCAGGTCGGTGAAGGCGTTGTGCGGAGCCGCATCCCATATCTTCCGGACGCCGACGAGTTCGGGCGCGGCATCCGGGAAGTAATTCGCCGGGCGGGGGCTGCAACCCGAAACCAGCAAAAGACCGATGAGCGATATCCGTAATATGTGTTCCATAAAATTAACATGCGATTGGGAAGGCGTTTTTTCTTCCTCAGCAACCGGGTCTCGCTTGCGTCTCCCTCCGTCCTATTGCATCTTCGATACGCTGCAATCCTGTTCGGAATGTAATACCCGGGCCTTATAAACTCTCATCTTTTATGTTGACTGCTCTGTCCTTCCTTGGCACCGGAAATTATCGGCCGACAACATACGTACTCGGCGAGAAACGCTGCTCAACGCACCTGTTTCCGGTAGCGATGAAGTCCTTTTTTAACCCTGAACGGCTTCTGGTCGTCATGACACGCGAGGCGGAGGACAAGTACGGTAAAGAACTGGAGGAAGTTTGTTCTTACCAGCCGGTGCGTATCCCTTCGGGAAAGAACGAGAACGAGCTGTGGGCTATGTTTTCCGAAATAGCATCAGCTATATCGGAGAACGTGGATATGGTGATTGATATAACCCATGGGTTTCGCTCGCAACCGATGTTTGCTCTGGCTGCGGCCGTATACTTGCAAGCGGTGAAAGAGGTAAAGGTACAGGGGTTGTATTACGGCGCCTTTGAAGCCAAGGATACGGAGTCCAACGAAACGCCTGTTTTCGACATGACGCCCGTGCTCCACCTGATGGCATGGTCGTCGGCAACCGAAAGCTATGGCCGGGGTGATGCCGCACCGTTGAAACAACTGCTCGACGACATACACCGGTATACCTATACCAATCCTGCCGCCGAAGTAAAATCCGTTGCCCTTTCCAGAGTGGGAAGCAGCCTGAACGATCTGTCGCAGGCATTGAACGTAATACGGCCCCAGGAAGCCCTCAATAGCGCACAGGTTCTGGTTGATCGTCTGGAAAAGGTGGAAACCGATCTTATATCGTTGCCCCAGACCAGGCCACTGGCTTTTTTGATGGATCGTATCAGGGAGGATACCCTTGCTCTGGCCGGCGCCGATGGCGAGCTGTTCTCTCCGGCCGGGTTTGCGGCGCAGGCGGCCATGATTGACCGCTACCTGAAATCGGGGCAGGTAGCCCAGGCGCTCACCCTGGCCCGAGAAGCCGTCGTCTCCCGGGTTGCCGTGGAGAAGAAGGTGGAAAACGTAGACGATCAGAAGTGCCGGACAGTCGCCGAACAATGGCTCTATGAAATCGGCTGCAAGAAGAAAGAGAAGGAACAACTCTCGGAAAGGCACGCCCAACTCGGCGACCTTTGGAACAGCCTCGGCGATGTGCGCAACGATATAGACCACGCCGGCATGCGGAAAAGTCGATTGTCGGCCAGGAAAATGTATGAACGGGCCGATGAAGTTTGTAAAATGGCTATGGAATGGATTAGTAGCGCCTCGGTGATCGAATAATAGATGCTCTCATATCGCTTTAATCCTCATCATCGGCTTACGCCCCTGTAAGATGGTCCTGATCGCCTTAATACCCTTTATGCTCATGGTGTTACCTATCAACGATGCAGGTGCGCAGCCTGTACCCGGCGGCGTGTACTGCCGCTACGAACTGGACGGACAAGTCCATTATGGCCGCGTCGAGGGTGCGACCATACATACTTTGAACAATGCACCGTGGGAAGGCGGCCGGCAGACGGGGGCCACGGTCGCCGTGGACTCGGTGCGGTTGCTGCATCCGAGCGTGCCCCGCGTAATCGTCGGGTTGGGCGCGGCGTACCGCGAAGCGTGGGAGGGGAAGCAGGTTCCGAATACGGTGCGCTGGTTCATCAAGCCCCCCACTTCGGCGGCCTCGCCCGGTGAAGATATCGTGCTGCCGGCCGCGATCGAAGAAGTCCGCGTGGAGGTAGAGTTGGTGATTGTGCTCGGCAAAACGGTGAAGAACGCCACAGAGGAGGAAGCCGCCGAGGCCATTTTCGGCTATACGGTAGGGAATGAGATTGGCGGCTCGGTAGAGGACTACCGGAACCGTCACGCCGAGCCCGAAATGCAGGAGGTTTTTCTGGCCGGAGGAATGAAGATGGGAGACGGGTTTGCACCTTTCGGCCCCTATATCCGCCGCGGGCTGGAGGGACCCTTTATCAGGCGGCTCGAGGTGCGCAGCGACGATCCGACGCGGGTGGTCCGCACCGAGCACTCCACGGCCAACCTGCTGTACTCGCCTGCAAAAATCATCAGCGATCTCTCCCGGGTATTCACCCTTTCGCCGGGAGATGTGATCTTCACCGGCACCAACGCATCGCATCCGGTCCGGGCCGGCGATGAGGTCAGGGTCGAGATCGAAGGCCTTGGGTCGCTCCTCAATCGCTTCCGGTCTGCTGACTGAGAGGCTTACAAGCCAACAGCCGAACGTCTCCGGTAAGGAAACGCCCGGCTGTTGAGGGCCAGGACCATTCAGCGGCAGTGTTACGACCGCGGCGGAAGCAGGTTTTCCCGGAACGTCGGCTGGTTGCCCGCCATCTTGAGAAACACGTCCAGCGGCACGATCTCGAACTCGGGGCCGAGTTTGTCGAGGATGGATTTTACCCGGGTGATGTCGCTCCACTGCCGCACGTGCATCAGGAGGAAATACGGCCGGGCCGGATTGATCCGGGCCAGCTCCTCCAGGTCGGCTACGGCGTCGGCTTCGGGGCGCGTCTCGGAGAGGTAATAGTCGTACGAGATCAACGGTCGGCCGTTGCGGTTGGTGAAGGAATACGAGGGGGCGTAGCCGTTGACGAATCCGATGGCATCCGGCATGTTTTCGTAGTAGTCGTCGATCACTTCCTTCGTCAGCTCGGAGTTGCCCTCGACCGTCGCGCCCTCCGAGTAGTCCATGATCTCGAACACGTTCAGATCAAGTTGTTTCATGAGCCGGGCGGCTTCCCGGATGAGGGGCGGGCGCAAGTCGTCGGGGATGGCTTTCGGGTACATATACCCCGGCCCCGAGAGCGAACCGATGAAGTAATCGTTGGGCGTGGCCTGCGTGTAGAAATACTCCATCATGGCCGGAGCCAGCCAGACCCAGTTCATGGTCACTTCCCAGGCGTAAGGAATCGCGCCCCGTCCCGGCCTTTCCCACGCGCCCAACCCGAGGCAGTCCGTCTGGATAGCGGCGAGGTATACCTTTTTTCCGGGTGTGTAGGTTTTGCCGGGTTCGAGGTTATGGTTGTTTTTGAACACGAACCCCGGCGTAGGGGCGATCTGGGTGCTGAAGCTCATGTTCGGCAGGGTATGCAGCCCTTCCACGCGGTGGCCGTAGCTCGATGCCAGCGTCACGTGGTCCCGTTCCTTGTCCTTCTTGTACGAGTGCCACCCCATCACGAGGGAATTGGGGGCCATTTCCGCGAATAGCCGGGCGGCCAGGGCGTACTCCTCCGTGTCGGTGGGCAGCGTGGAAAGGTCGTTGAAGAACATGCCCTGTTTGATCCCGTAGTCGGCCACACCGGGTTTCATAATCTCCCCGTGTTCGCCGCCCATCCATACGATGTACTCCTTGTTGGTCCGGTTCCAGTACCGGTCATAGGCCCACTGGTAGATTTGCGCATCATTCAGGCCGGTGAAACGGCCCCGGAAGTCCTCCACCTTTTTCAGGCCGACTTTCTCGACCAGCGGGATGAGGTCTTCGCTCACGACGACGGCCTTTTCGAGCCCCGCCACGGTGAACGCGACGATGAGGGAAGTCCTCACGTCCTTATCCCAGACCACGTATCCTTTCAGGGCATCCCGGAAGGTGCGCAGGGCCTGCTCCGCCGTTTTGAGTTCGGTGAAGGTGTAATACCGGTCGTTCTTGTAGTACTCGAGCACCGAGGGGGTGAACCGGAAATCCCACGCCGGCGGATAGACGAAGTACAGGCGCGGCGCGTCGCCGTTGGCGATGCCCTGGAGGGATATGAGCATGGCTTGCTCGGGCAACTTGCCGCCGATGCGCCAGTCGTCTTCCATGTGCATCACGTAGGCTTCCCGTGTCCCCGCTTGTTTGAGCAGGTAGGTGAGCGGCTGCCCGTCTGGCCGCGTCGAGCGGTCGATGCGGTACGTGATGAGCTTGCGGACCGGGTCCAGGGTGTACGTCCCGATGGACGTGACGGGCTGCTCGCCCTGCGATCCGAGCACGACGAACCGTTCGGTAACCTTCAGGGTGCGTCCTTCGTCCTCCCATACGGCCGAGATCCGGCGGGGGGACCCTTCTTTCATCTTCAGCCCCATGAATACGTTCGACGGAAACACCCGGTTCGTAACCGCCACGCCGACGACGCTGCCGTCGGTCGGGAGGGTCAGCGAGTCGGTAAACGCCCGGCTGCGGCCCCACTTCTGGATCAGGGTAATGCCGTCGGATTCCGGGCGAATGCGCAGGGAAAGGGCGCCGTACAGGTCGATGTCGGTGCTTTTGTGCGGCGCCATCACCCATTCGCCCTCGAAGCCGGGGTGCCCCGGTGGGGTTATCCCGCGGCTATCGGCAGCGGTGAAGGAAATCAGGAAAAGAAGCAGAGGCAGGGTTTTCATAATGGTTCCGGGCAGGGATTGTGGCGGCGCGTTGTGGGTTGCCGAAACGAAAGCGCGAGCTTTCGGCCACTTCAGGATTCGACTACAGTTCAGGTTCCGGTATTCCGTACCGGCGGCGAAGATCCGGGAGCGGGATGCCGGCGTGCGCAAGCACCCGCAGTGCATTTCCCCCGAGGATGTTCTCTTTGTCTGTCTCGGAGATCCGGCTATACACGACCCACCCGAACTGGGGAATCGCGTCGCGCATGGGCGCATCGGTGCAGTACAGCACCTTGTGAGCCAGTCCCTCCTCGACAAAGTATTCTACCACCCCGTGAAGCACGCTCGTGAACGTAAGGTCCAGGTAGACGTTCGAGCGGGTCCGCGCCAGTTCCACCCGGCTCCGGGCGATCTCCCACGTCCACCCGCTGTGAGCCAGCAGGTAGTTCATGTTCGGGTAGCGCTCTGCGATGTCGGCCACTTCCTCCAGGTACCGGTCGCCGATGGCCGTCTGGTGCAGCTTTACGAATCCACCGATTTCGTTGCCCTTGCGGTACCAGGGGTCGTACAGGGGGGAGTTGTACGGCAGCCCCACCCGGGGGTTGTACGGCTTGAGGCCGCGGAAGCCATATACGTCGTGGCACAGGTGGATGTCCGCCTCGATGTCGTCGGTTTTCTTGGGGTCGATGTTCGCGTACCCGATGATGTCGTCCGGATAGCGCTCGGTCAGGTCGTGGATCAGCTCGTTCCCGCGCTGGTAGTCGATCCAGATGCCGATCCAGGAGGAACAGCAGAACCGGTCCACCCCGAGCCGGCGGTTGCGCCGGATCATGTGCTCCGCATCGCCGTGCGGGATGGCGATGTACCCGGCTCCCATGAGTCCGTCGTGCAGCACATGGGTGTGCGGGTCGATGATGGGGATGTGGTCCACGGGAAGGCCCCGTTTGGCCCGTTCGAGGATCGGCCCCTGATCGGTTTCGGGATAATCCTCCGGCATCCGCTCAAGCTTCAGCAGCCGGGCCAGGTTGCCCCCGGCCCATGCGGCTTTTTCCTCGTCGGATAGCTCGCAGTAGTCCACGAACGAGCGGGCCGCTCCGGGGCTTTTGAACGGCCACTCCGTGCCGAGCAGCAACCGGTGAGCGCCCACTTTTTCGGCCATGAATTCCGGTCCATAGTGAATCTGGAAGCTCGAAAACTCGACGTAGGTATTCGGATGCTGCTGCATCAGGGCAATCACGTCCCGGGTGCTTTCCCAGCGAGCCTTGAGCAGGACGACGGGTAAGTCCGGGTGACGGTCGCAAAGCTCATGCACTTCCTGGAAGGTCACCTGCTGATCCTCGCCGTAGATACCGACTTCCAGTAGCAGGGGGATTCCGGCTGCTTCCAGGGCGGAAAAAAGCTCGCCGCATACCTCCTCCGTGAACCGGTAATGGTGTCGCCGGGGGAACATCCGGGCGGCGCGGACCCCCTTTTCCTGCATTTCGGCGACGACTTCCGGGCCGGGCGGCATCTCGCCCGCGTGATGGGGGAGCAATACCCAGCAGGGAAACAGACGCTCGTCTCCGGTCACTTCTTCGAGCAAGGCCCGGTTGCCGTAGCCGGGATCGTATTCGCGGGCCAGCCAGTGGTACACCAGCGCCCCGTGGATGCCCGTATGCCGCATGTCATCCAGCAGCGTCGTTTTTTTCCACGGTATCCGGGCGTCGGTCGGGCCGTGCATTCCGATGGACGCATGGCAGTCGAGGTAGCGCATGGAATCAGACCTCCACCTTGTATTCCGGGATCGTCCCGCTGTCGGCGAACGTCACGCGAGCCCGTTTGGAGCCGTTCCGCACGTCAAGCATATATACTCCTTCCGAAACGGGATATACTTCCGCCGTAGCAGTCTCGGCCGCTCCCTGTTCGGGCAGCAGCACCGTCAGAAGGGTTGGTGTGAGTGCGGCTTCCTGCGTTTCCACTTCGGCGAACGGGTGCATGACGGCCACTTCCTGCGGTATCGGCAGGGTGAGCGAGCGTACGGTGGTGTCGCCGAGCGCGAAGGTAAGCCCTCGGAGCGAAGCGCCGGGCCTCATGATGCGGAAGGTGGACCCGCTTGTTTCGACCCGGCCCTTGCCGTCGTTGTTGAAGCAGAAGTACCGGGCCTGGATCCGCGAGGGCCGTGCTTTCTTGACGACCTTATCGACCACCAGCACGGCAGGCAGCTCGTGCAACACCACCACGGTGCGGGTTACGGAAGCCACGTCGTCGTTTACCATCCGGTAGGCCGGCGTCTGGTCGCTCGTCCAGGCCAACAGATGCTCCCGCTCCAGCGTGCGGGTAATGTGCGCCAGAGCATCCGATGCATTCGTCCCTTCCTTTCCGTCGTGGTACTGGTGTCCCTGCCCGTCGATGAGCACGGCGCTGTGCCCGGCGGTGGTGCGCATCATCCAGGAAGGATCGGAATAGCTGTACGGGGGGCGGTGCGGATCGGCCACCAGCATCTCGCCGTAGGCTTTTACGATCAGGCTGCCCCGGTCGGCGTGCTCGTGGTTTTGCGGAGGGCCGCTCCGCATCGCCACTACGAGGTCGTTGGTGTCGTACCCGTTGCGGGCCACGATCCAGTCGAGATCGGACAGCCACAGGCGCGTGCTCTCCAGGGGAGGGCCGACGGGAAGGTTTTCGTCATACCAGATGAGCGACCAGGTATCGTGGCTGCGGTTCTGGTGCAGCCCCGTCCACTGAGCGATGGGATCGTATGCCCGGCCGGCTACCCAGAACGGTACGGCCGACTGGGCCGGGCCGAACGCATCCCCGAAGTTGACGACGGCTTTCGGATTTTCGACGGTGGGCATGGTCATTTCGCGGACGTACTCTACGTGCCCCGTCCAATTGATGACGTCGAACAAATCGATGCCGATGAGGCGGCGAAGCACGGTGGTCGCCTGCGCCAGATGCAGGGCGGTATAGTTCCCATAGGAAACGCCCTCCGGGTACGATCCGTCCCGGGCGAACAAATCCTCCAGCGACCGGAGGCTGAACACGGCCTGTTCGAGCCACCGCTCCGTATCGGGGCTGACACCGAACCGTTTCTGATAGGTCGCCGTGCCGATGGCCAGCGCCGAAGCCGGGACGGCCTTGAGATTGGTTTTGTCCAGAATGTACGGCCAGTTGGAGAGATCGATGCGGTCTCCCGGCCGGTGCTCGAAGTACGTGCTCGTCTCGTCCATCGTCCAGCCCTTTACCCTGTCCGGATAGCGCATCCCGTAGATGCCGAGGAAACTCGCCTCCAGGCCCCGCTCGCCCATCGTACGCAGCCACTCGTCCCGCTCGGAATCGGTCACCCGGTCGCCGAGCCAGTCGCTGCACAGCGATACGGCCAGCACCGAATCGGGGGCGCGCTGCAAGCCGAACACCCGGTCTCCTCCTTCGAGGAAGTAATCCCACCGGGGGAATTTCATCAGGGTGCGCATGGCCTCGATGGACAGGTCGGCGGCTTCCTCGTCGCCCGCAACGGCATACAGGAACGCCAGTTGCTGCGCCGTTTTCGTAACCCGATCGATGTGATACAGGTGGTCGTTATACCGGACTTCGGACGTGAGGAAGGTCCGAAAGGCGGCCCGATCCAGTTGCCTCAGTTGTTCGCGCAGTTCCGAAAACATATCCGAGGAAAAGCGCTCCCGGAGGCGGTCCACTTCAGCCGCCCCGAAGTACAGGCCGAAAGCGGGAGCGTATGCCCGGGAAACCCATCCGCTTATCGGCGCCCCGGAGAGAGCCAGGCCGGAAGGAAGAAGTGCGGTCAGACGGAGAAAGTCGCGGCGAGATAACATACGGTTCTGCCTCTGTCGGCTTGTTTCGTATATAAAACAACGTTTTACATGGAATCTGATTGTATATATACGTATTCTCGGCGGGAGAAGAAACAACCTTTTCATTGCCTGTTACGGAAGAGATGAGGTCAGGCGGCGGTACGGTCATCGGGCTCGACGTGGGCGGCACCAAGACGGCCGTGGTCGAGGGAGACGCGGCGGCGAACATTCTGCAACGCCGCGAGCGCCCCACGCAGGCCCACAGGCCATTCGAGGAGGCGTGGCCCGCCCTGGCCGTGCTGGTGGATGAAACGATGGAAACCGCCCGAAAGGCACACCGCGAACCCGTCGCGCTGAGCGTTTCCATAGGGGGGCCTCTCCGGATTGGCGAGGGCCGGCTGATCGACCCGCCTCACCTGCCGGGCTGGCATGGCGTGAGGCTGAAGGATCGGCTTACCGAGCGGTTTTTTCCCCTGCCCGTGTTCGTCGAGCACGATGGAAATGCCGGAGCGCTCGCCGAATTCGCGTTCGGGATCGGACCGTTGCGGCCCGGCCTCAGGCATCTGGTATTTCTGACCTTCGGAACGGGACTGGGTGCGGGCATCGTCGTGAACGGGCACATCCTGCATGGGGCCACGGATACGGCCGGAGAAGTCGGACACTGGCGCCTGGCCGACAACGGGCCCGAGGGGTACGGCAAGAACGGCTCATGGGAAGGGTTCGCATCGGGGGCCGGACTGGTGCAGCTGGCTGCGCGTCGTGACCCCAACCGCTGGTCCGCGGATACACCCATCCGCACCGTGGTAGATTCGATGCTGGCCGACGATCCCGAAGCGCTGGAAATAGCGGCTGAAGCCGGCCGCTGGATGGGCCGGGGTATGGCCTTGCTCGTCGATGCGCTCAACCCGGAAGTGATCGTTCTGGGCTCACTTGCAGTGGCGCTTGGAGAGCGGGTGCTGGGCCCGGCCCGGGATATCGTGCGCAGGGAAGCACTCCCGCAGGCCGCGGCGGCGTGCGAGATCGTGCCTTCGGTGCTGGGCAACCGCATCGGCGACGTAGCGGCGCTGATGGCCGCGTTCCAGAACCCTGAAATTCGCGATCAGCTAACGGAGGCGATCTGATGCATACGGCCGAGGACTACTTCCTGGAGCATCGTAAGGTGGTGGCTCGCTCTCTGGAGCACCTCCGGAACGAAATCGACCGGAGCGCCGCAGCCCTGATCGACGCGCTCGCAAAAGGAAAAAAGGTGCTCGCCTTCGGAAACGGCGGCAGCGCCACCCAGGCCGGGCACTTCGTCGGAGAGCTGGTGGGGCGCTTCGACCGGGAGCGGCGGCCGCTGCCCGCGCTGGCGCTCAGTTCGGAGCCGGGCTCCGTAACCTGTATCGGCAACGACTACGGGTACGGAGCCCTGTTTGAGCGGCAGGTGCAGGCGCTGGCCGCACCCGGCGACATCGCCGTGGGCCTCACGACGAGCGGGCGTTCGGAAAACGTGCTCCGGGGCCTGACGGCTGCCCGCGAGCGGGGCGCTACGACGTTCGCTCTGACGGGAGCCGCCGGCCTCCAGGGAACGGAGGTCGATTTTCTGCTGGCGGCGCCGGACGACAGGACCGCCTTCATACAGGAGGTTCATTTGATGCTCATTCATTACTGGTGTCGCCGCATCGACGACGCCTTCGCCGGACGGGAGGCGCTTCGTGGATGAACTCCGCCACCTGAATACGCTGGATTACCTGCTCGTCGGCGGCTACATGCTCATGATCGCCTCCGTCGGGCTGATCGTCCGGAAATTCAACAAGCAGACGTCGGATTATTTCAAGGGCGGCGGGCACATCCCCTGGCGGCTTTCGATGTTGTCGCTGTTCGTATCGGGATTCTCGGCCTTCATGTTCGTCGGGGCCTCCGGATATGCGTACCGTAACGGCGGGGCCGCCCTCATTTTGTTTACAACCGCGGTGCCCGCTTACCTGCTGGGATGGGTGCTGTACGGCCCCCTCTGGCGTCGCACCCGGCTCGATACGCCGATGCAGTTCCTGAACCGCCGCTATTCGCCGGGCACCACGTACTTCTACACCCTTCTGTCGGTCATCCCCAACGTGTTGATGCTGGGGATTAGCATCTATACGCTGTGCATCTTCGTCTCCTCTGCCCTCGGCTTCGGAGACCGCCTGTTCGATCTGGGCTTCGCGCAACTCAACGGGTTCCAAATTACCCTGATCGGCACCGGGGCCGTCATCGCGTTTTATACGATGCTGGGCGGGCTGTGGGCCGTCATCGTCGCAGACGCCCTGCAATTCCTCATCCTGTTCCTGACCACGCTCATCGTATTTCCTGCCGCCTACTTCTTTCTCGGCGACGGGAACCCTCTGGATGGCGTAAATCGGCTCATTCGGGAAGCTCCGGAGGGCTATTTCGGGCTGGCCGTCGAAGGGCAGACCTCGCTGTTCTGGGTGGCTTACATCATCAACATCCTTCTGGGGTATAACGTCAACTGGCACATCGCGCAGCGGTATTATTCCGTGCCCGACGAGCGGGATACCCGCAAGATGGCGCTCGGCGCGGCGGCGTTCAGCCTGTTCCTGCCGCTGATGTGGATCACGCCGGTCATGGCGACCCGGGTGCTCTACCCCGACCTGAACGCCATGTGGCCTACCCTGGCCGAACCAAGCGAAGCGGCCTTCGTGACGCTCGCCATGACGATCCTTCCCCATGGTATGCTCGGGGTCATGGTGGCCGCCATCTTCGCCGCCACCATGAGTTCGGCCGACACCACGTTCAACTGGCTGGCCGCCGTGCTTACGAAAGACGTATACGTGCCCGCCGGACGGGCGATCACCGGGCGGGAGCCGTCCGAAAAACGCCAGTTGCTCGTCGGCAAGGGGAGCGTGGTTACGATGGCCCTCCTGGCCGTCTGGATCGCCCTGTCGATGGAGCGCTTCGGCGGCGCCTTCGACGTGTACCTCCGGGCCAACTCGCTCTACTCGGCCCCGATGTTCATCCCGGTCATGCTCGGGCTGGTGTACACCCGCACGCCCTGGTGGTCGGGCATGGCGGCTTTTGGGTTTGGAGTGGTCGCCATCGTGGCCGCCGACTTGGCGGTGAATATCTCGCAGGGCCTTCCGGTAAATACCCTCGACGTATTTTTCAGCGACATTCGCCTCTCGGTGCTCGGGCTGGAGATGGGTCGGTATGAGTTGAATACGCTCGTCGGGGTAGGGGCCAGCACGCTGGTGTTCTTCACCTCGGCGTTTCTGAACCGGCGGGAGGGGGCGTTCCGGGAGCAGATCGAACGCTTCGAGCGCGACCTGCGCACCCCCGCCCACGCCAAAACCGACGAACTGGATTTGCGGGCGCTTCAGGCGTACCGGCTCGCCGGGCGGCTGGCCATCCTTATCGGACTCATCCTCTGGGGGATCGCGGCAGCCGATTTCGGCGGCCTGGGCAGTCTGCTGAACTTTCTCGCCGGACTGCTGGCGGTAGCCTCCGGGGTCATCATCGTCGTCTCGGAGCGTGCGTACCGCATGCGCATCCAGGCGGCTCCGCCCACGGCGGCGAGAGGGGAATAGCGATGAGCGTTGTGTTACGGGGCTATCTCATGGGGCGGCTATATATGGAGACAGATGCCCGTCAAACGGAGATTGCCATGTGCAGGCAAAGCTGGTTCGTTCTGCTCGTACTTTTTTTGTATCCCACGGCCTCTCATGCACAGTGGATACCCGACCACATCCCCGACACGCCGGACAAATCCCCTGCCGACCGCGAACGCGATCGGTTCACCGAGCGGCATCGCGCCGAGTTGAGTCGCCTCTTTTTCATCGGCGATGCGTTTTCGGCTCCGCTTTTCACGTATCGCGGAACAGTATATGACGTAACCGTAGGAATAGGCGCCGAGACGTCTCCCGGGAAAGCCGTACTCGTTGCGGCAGGAATGCGGACGATTCCCGCCGTTCCCGGGGGCGCGTTCGACGATCATCGATCCATGCGGGACGTATCTACGTTTATGCTCGGCTACGAAACCAGACTCCTGAACGGCGCTTCTCGCCTGGCTGAACACGTTGCCTTGCGCATGCAGGTTGGTGCGCTGATAGGTGATATCAGCGTACTCAGTGCGCAGTTTGCTCCCCGGTATGTTTTCGAGCCTCATCCGTATTGGAACGTCCCCGTAGGGATAACCGTGGCCGCCGTTTTCGGCCCTCACCGCAGCGGGATGGAACGGCTTTCCATTGGCCTGAGCGCCGGGGTGCAGATCCGTTTCGCCCAATACCATGTGCTGAAATAGTACTTCGTATTTTGCCGGAACGGGTCGCCGGTTTCGAAACACGCGGCGGGGATTACCGGATATTTATCATGTAATTTGGACTCCGGCGTCGCTATGGAATGAACATCTGCTGGAGAGTACGGTATGGCCGATACCCTACGTGTTGCTGCGGTGCAGCTCTGGTCGGAGCCGGAGCGTGCGCCCGAGGCGAACCGGGCGCACGCGCTGAAGATGCTCGAAGAAGCGGCCCGACCTCGCCCCGACCTCGTGGTGATGCCCGAGGCCGTAACCATGCTGTGCTACCCGGACGGCCATCCGAACTTCAGCTACCGGGACGTAGCCGAACCCCTACCCGGACCCACATCCGAAGCGGCCTGCCGGATCGCCGCACGATACGGCGTGAACGTGGTGCTCGGCCTCATCGAGGATCGCGGCCCAGACCGGCCATGCCAGAACCTGGCGCTCGTTATCGACCGGAAGGGCCGGATTGCGGGCCGGTACGAGAAAACACACGAGCCGGAAGTGTGCCGGACCGACCAGGCCGCCGGCCGCGGCGAGGAACTGCCCGTATTTGAACTCGACTTCGGGACGATCGGCGTATTCATATGCTGGGACCTGATCGCGCCCGAGGCGCCGGCTATCCTCGTGGCGAAGGGCGCCCGACTGCTCTGTTTCCCCCATCTCATAGGCCTCCCCTCGCAGCTCAACTTTGCGGTAACGCTTCGCGCCCGCGCCGTGGATAACGCGGTGCCCATCGTAGCCGCCGGTATGCGCGACGCCCACAACCACAACGGCAGTCAGGAAGGAGTTTATCCGACCTGTATCATCGACGCACGCGGAGAGATCATCGCGCAGAGCGACCGCCCCGGGGCAAATGTCGTTTCGGCGGAGCTAACGCTAGCGCCGCTCCGGCTGGACTACATCGGCCGCCTGGAGCCCGGCATCGACTGGCAGGCGCAGCGCCGGGCCGAGGTGCGTCCCGATCTCTACGCCCGCGAGTACGCAAGGCATCTCAACCAACGGCCGACCCCATGAGCCCCTATTTCCGTCTTTCCCTGTTTCTGATCCTCGGTCTGTTCGCGGCCGTTCCCGGTCGCGGCCAGAGCAAAGCCGACTACAGGGCCTGGATCGAACACATCGCGCAGGAAGGGGAGAAGAACCTCCCGGCCGTGCTCGAAACCTGGAGAAAAAACGTCGATCCCTATGTGCTTTGGGGCTACAATCCCCCCGGTGAACCCCTGTACCTGGCCGACATCCTGGCCTTTCTGTATACCGAAACGGGGGATGAGAGCTACGCCCGCCGGGCTGGAACCATTCTTGCCGATTACGGCGATCTGCGCGACGCTTACCCCGCCGACTTCAAGAACAGCCGCATCGAGTATGCAAACGGCCTCCCGGCGCTGGCGAATTTCTTTTACCTGCCTCCCTACAGCCGGGCCTACTGGCGCATCCGGAACGCCGGCGTTCTCGACGACGCCGTGCGGAGGAAAATCGAAACCACCCTGGCCCACAGCCTTGACTTCGTATTTCACTTCCCCGAGTGGGGAGCGCACAACCGGGCGATGCTCCGGGCGGAGGGGCTGTACTACGGGTCGCTCGCCATTCCCGATCATCCCCATGCCGGGCGGTGGCGGCAGATGGCCGAAACCATCGCGAGCGACAACCTGACCGGATGGGAAATCGAGGACGCTACGATATACCACCCCATCTGGCTGCAGGCGCTGATGTCGTATGCCGATATTACGGGCCGTGACGACCTGCTGGACTCTCCGATCCTCCGTTACTACGCCGAGTATTTCAAGCAGCTGTTCACGCCGCTCGCCACGATTCCTGATTACGGCGACGCCAACTGGGATCCCACCTGGTATGCCTACCTGCCGGTTTTCGAACGGTTCGCCGCCCGCTACGACGACCCCGAACTGAAGTGGATTGCCGGAGCCCTGTTCGAACGGGTTCGCAAAGCCTACCCGAATCCCGGCGCGGGGGTAGGCTCGTCGCTCGTGGAGGCCTACCGCTGGATGGACGACACGCCGGCGCCCGAGCGCCCTACTTCCGGAAGCCGTGAAGTACTGGAGGACGTATACGGCAAGAAGATCGTGTTTCGCAGCGGCTGGGAGCCGACCAGCACCTACCTGTTGCTCAACTACCAGGACGAAGGGCCCGGCGGTTTCGCGCACCGCGAATTCCTCCGGAATACCCTTTCCGTGGAGGAGGAAAAGATGCATCACGGGCATTCGGACGAGAACAGCCTCGTGCTGCTCATCGACGGCGGTTCGGTGTTACTGCACGACGGCGGTTACCGGAGCGGGCTGCCGAGCGGCCCTTACGGAGCCTACCGGGCGGACTACTTTCACAACCGCCTCGTGGCTCGCCGGGACAAGCGCGACCAGGGACAGGACATCCGTTCCTTCCTGCGCACTTCGGGGGCCTACCGCCCCGTAACCACCCGGAAAGTCGACTTCCTTACCTTCGACGACGTAGAGATGAGCCGCACGCGCCTGGAAGACGACCCGCTCGGGTATGCCTGGGATCGCATCGTCACCTATGTCCGGCCGGGCAACTTCTTCATCGTGGTCGATGCCGTCCGCATTCACGAAACGGACTACTATACATTCACCAATCTCTGGCACACCCGACGCATCCACCGGCAGGGGCCGGGGTTCTACGATACCTCCATCGACTCCATCGGGACGGCAGCCGTGCCGCAGCACAAACGCCTCCTCATCCGGTTCCTCCACGACGGGGCCCGCACCGATGGCGCGTTCGCCGAGGACCGGCATTTCATGCCGGAACAGGCCATATACCAGACGAAATCGAGCCACTACCGGGCGGGAGACAGGGAAGTATTCGTAACGCTGCTGGTTCCGCATGATGCCTCGTCCCCCATCGAGCCCTTGCTCGACCGGGTGCGCCTGCTGGAAGGGGAGCTGCCCCGGGCCATCGGTTTCGAAATAACGGATGGGAGTGATACATCCTATCTCGGTCTGAAACTCGACCTCGAATCCGAAATCATTTCGGAAAACATCCGTCCTCGGTATACCTGGGAAGCGGGGCGTACCTCTTACGGCCCGTTTGAAACGGACGCCCACTTCCTGTATGCCACGCCGGCCCAAGATTCGTTGCGGTATGCCGCCTCGCAGGTGCTTAAAGTGCTGTACCGGGGCCGACCGCTCATGGAAGCCTTGCCGAATACCCATACCTTACAGACCGACGGCGGCCCGGACCGTGTCGGCTACGTCAAATGGCGTTACTGGGAAGATACCGTACCCCTCGATTAACCTTACCCCTATGGATACCAGACAGCATTCCGACCGGGAGGATGCTCCCGACACGTCGGGTCCCATCGAAACGGAAGAGCAGTTGGACGAACGGCTCACCAGGCCCTCGCCGGCGCTGATCGAGTATATCCGCACTCTGGAGAGCCCGCTTGTCGTGCTGGGGGCCGGAGGTAAAATGGGCCCTACCCTTTGCGTGCGGGCCGTGCGGGCGGCGCAGGCCGCCAACCATCCCCTGGAGGTCGTAGCGGTCAGCCGGTTCAGCGATGCAGCCGCCCAACGTTGGCTCGACGAACGCGGGGTCCGCACGATCGCGGCCGACCTGATCGAGCCGGAGTCGCTGCGGGCGGTTCCGGATGCAGGAACGGTCTTCTATCTGGTCGGGGTCAAGTTCGGCACGCAGGATAACCCGGCTCGTACCTGGGCCTACAACACGCTCATTCCGGCCTACGTCGCCCGGCGTTACCCGAAGTCCCGGATCGTCGCTCTATCGACGGGAAACGTATACCCGCTCGTCCCGGTGGATAGCGGCGGCTCGGTGGAAACGGACCCGCTCACGCCCCTGGGCGAGTATGCCAACGCGGCCGTCGCGCGGGAGCGCATCTTTACCTACTTCTCCAACCGGAACGATACGCCGCTCGTCACGATCCGGCTCAACTATGCGACCGAGCTCCGGTACGGGGTGCTCGTGGACCTGGCGAGAAAGGTGCACGAGGGCCGGCCTGTAGACCTGACGATGGGGTACCTGAACTGCATATGGCAGGGCGATGCCAACGACATGATCCTTCGCGCCCCCGAACTGGCGGATTCGCCCTACGTAGCGCTCAACCTGACCGGGCCGCAGGTGCTTTCCATACGGGCCGTGGCCGAGCGCCTGGGCGATCTGCTGCGCCGCCCGGTGCACTTTACCGGGCACGAGTCCGATACCGCGCTGCTCAACAACGCCTCCAAAGCCTTCATGCTGCTGGGCCGTCCTCCGACATCCATCGACACCATCCTGCGATGGACGGCTCACTGGGTGCGCAGGGGCAATACCGTGTGGGATAAGCCCACCAAGTTCGAAATCCGCGACGGTAGTTACTGACCGGCCGCCGAGCAACCGACCATTATGACCGACTACCCCATGCCGCCCGATTGGGTGCGCCGCGCGCTGCTCGAAGGACAGGTGATCCCGGCCCACCCGCTGGCTCTCGATGACCGGGGCCGTTTCGACGAGCGCCGCTTCCGGGCGCTTACCCGGTATTACCACGCTGCGGGATCGGGGGGTATCGCCGTGGCGGTGCATACCACGCAGTTCGCCATACGTGAACCGCACCACGGCCTGCTGGAGCCCGTCCTTCGCCTGGCCGCCGAAACGATGTCGGAGCTGGACGCGCCGGGCCGAAAGCTGCTCCGCATCGCCGGAGTGGTCGGCCAGACACCCCGGGCCGTCCCGGAAGCGCGTCTGGCCCGCCGCTACGGCTATCACGCCGGGCTGCTTTCTCTGGCGGCTTTCCCGGATGCCGACGTCGATACCCTCATCCGGCACTGCGAAACCGTCGCCCGGGAGATACCCCTCGTCGGTTTCTACCTCCAGCCGGCTGTCGGAGGGCGTGCGCTTCCGGTGGCATTCTGGCGCCGCTTCGCGGAGATTCCCAATGTGGCAGCCATAAAAATCGCCCCGTTCAACCGGTATCAAACCTTCGACGTGGTCCGGGCCGTTGCCGAGGTCGGTCGGGCCGATGAGATCGCCCTTTACACCGGCAACGACGACCACATCATCCTGGACCTGCTTTCATCATACGAAATCGAGACCCCGACCGGGCCCGTGCGGACCGGCATGACAGGGGGCTTGCTAGGCCACTGGGCCTGCTGGACCCGTACGGCCGTCGAACACCTGAACCGGTGTAAACAGGTCCGGTCGGCCGGTGTCGTGGAGGCTGATCTGCCGGTGCTTGCCAACCAGGTCACCGACGCCAACGCCGCTTTCTTCGACGCGGCCAACGGATTTGCGGGGGTCATCCCCGGCATCCACGAGGTGCTGCGGCGGCAGGGGTTACTCGAATCAATCCGGTGCCTGGACCCCCGCGAAACCCTCTCCCCCGGACAGGCCGAAGAGATCGACCGGGTCTACCGGGCCTACCCCCACCTGAACGACGATCGGTTCGTCGCCGAGCATCTGGCCGAATGGCTGGGGTGATTCGGCGCCGAAATACATCCCCCTGACTTCAGGTGATCCATAAACGTGTGGCAAGGGCGCCGCGTACGGACTTTATCGCTTGCGGAAGCTGAAATGCAGATGGGTTATCGGATAAATTAGGTTGACTCCCCTGCCAGATCGAGTGCGTCCCGAATTATAGAGTCGTGGAAGTATGCCCCGGCCTCGGTTAACCGTGCAATGGCCGGGGCGACAACGGGAAGCAGGCCAGCTCGCTTGGCCGCCAACAGCACTCCCAGGCTGCCGGTTATCTTGAGGCCGAAAAACTCGGCGGCACGTTGTCCTGCGAGGTCGTCGATCAGTAAAAGGGTTTCCATCATTTCCTGACGGCATTCGAGCGCCAGCAAAATGGCCTGTGCTTCACCCGGATCCAGGCTGCGTTGGATCGCGATTCCCAATCGGGGCGCTCTAACTTGCATCCATTCCGGGTCGAATACCTCCTTTATTTCACTCCGTACAACCGGCGGCACAACGATTTCCCCATATAGAGACCGGAATAAATGCAAAAGGCCCGCACGATAGCATGAAATTAGCGGGCCCGCATCCGAAACGATGATATGGGTCACGCCTTCGTCACCGAAAGTCTGGAATGCACAAAGGCATTCTCTACGTCACGTTTCAGTTCATCCGGCGTGATGTCTACGATATTCCACGGCAATCCGGTCTTAGAGCAGACTTCCGCCCATTCATACCAGGTCAATCCGGATAACTGCTTAGCTTCTTTGGCTCCGAGCCTGCCTTGCCTGTAAAGGGCTATGGCTTCTTCGGTTTTGTTCATGGCATCCCCACTTTTATGCCTGGTTACGTCCGATAACCCCGTTTGTTTGCTGTCACACTTTACTCCGGCTTCTTTTTGTAACAACAGATAAACGACCTATATTCCGCTCCTTTTACCACATCTTGACTCGATTCCCATTCTCCTTAAATCGCCGACCCCTTACCGATTCGAGAGGGGAGGAGCGTCCGGTTCGCCCCGGTGATACCGGGCATAGTTGCTCTGCAAGTGCGCGTCCACGTCCTTCGTCATGCGGGTGAGGGTTTCTTCCAGGGTCAGGTTGCCGTAGGCGAAACGTTCGATGTACGCCCCGACGATCTCCATCGACCGCTTATCGTGCGGGAACTTCGGCGACTCCCGGACGGCCTGCTCGATGAATACCCGGCGGAACGGATCCCCGTAAAACGCGGGCTGCATGGCAACCGATTTCAGCATCGGCAGCTCGCCCACGGTAGTCATGTACCGGGAGTAAGGTACGTCCTGCATCAGGAACTCGATGAACCGCCAGGCTTCCTCGGGGTGTTTCGAGTCCTTGCTGACCACGAACGGATAGGCCCCACCCGATGAGAAGGCCGGTAGCTGCGGGTCGTAATTCGGAATGGGAGCCACGCCGAAATCCAGGTCCGGGTAGTTGCGCCGCAGCCAGTCCACCATGTGCAATTCCCGGATCAGCATGGCTACCCGTCCCTGCCCGAAGCCCTGCTGGTCTCCTTCCATCTCTACAGAGTCGATGTTTTTTTCCAGAACGGCCTGGTAAAACGCGAAGGCGGCCTCTCCGGCGGGCGAGTCGAAGTAGCTCTTCGTGCCCGCTTCGTTGAACGGGACGCCGCCGGCCGTATAGAAAAATGTAAGCCACTTCTCCGCCGTACCCCGTTTGTATCCCGATTTCCGCAGCGAGATACCGGCGCGCTGGATCGCCCCGCCCGGGCTTCTTACGGTAAGCCGATCGGCCATGTCAAGCATTTCGGCCCAGGTGCGCGGCGGGCGCTCCGGATCGAGGCCCGCCTCCCGGAACATGTCTTTGTTGTAGTACAGGGCCGTCCATGCCGCCGAATGGGCTATGCCGTAACAGACCCCGTCGAAGTAGGCGGCCTCCCTGACCATTTCATTCAGGCTGTTCTCCCGCACCATTTGCTCGATGTAGGGCGGAGCCGGTACGAGCAGATCGAGATTGACGAACTCGCTCAGTAAATCTTCCCGGTGGTACCAGATGTCCGGGGATTGCTGGCTGGCGTACTGGAGGCGGATCTTGATCTCGAAATCCTTCAGGGATGTCCCGGGAAACTGATCGATCTGAATGTCCACGTCGGGATGCAGGCGTTCATACTCCCGCTCGGCCCACTGATAGAACTCCACCTGACGGGTGGAGATGAGCAGAACGAATACCCGGATCGGTATCCTTCCTTCCTGCACGGCCGACGATCCGCCCCCGCACCCCGAGGCGCACAAGAGGAAGATGATGCCAATCAGGAGCCGGCGAGAGAGCGGAGTCATAGGGATACACGGGGTTGGGACGGGCGGAGGCGCATGAGAGGGTATCGTACTTCTTTGTCGGCTTTTCGGTCATCTCGGGGCAGGGTAAAAAAAATGCCCACCCTGTTTTGGTGTGGAAATTAATATGAATTTTTGGTATCTAATTTTACAGACGAAATCCGGTTTCACTGGTGAAACGCTCTAACGGGTCCGTATCCTGTATGCAGGCGCTACTTTATTTACTCATACGCTCATCTTTTGTTGACATTGCATTGCCCGATCCGAATATTGTTCATATACAAACCATCGTTTCATTACTGAAATGAGTGAACGGTACGTCATCCCTTCGATCGAGCGAGCGCTTGGCGTCCTGGAGACGCTCGCACAGGAGCCCCGGGGCCACTCGCTGGCGGAGCTCGGGCGGCGGATGGACATACCGAAAAGTACACTGTTCCGGATCCTCGTTACGCTTCAGAAACACCAGTGCGTGGTCTGGTCCGACGACGAGCGCACATTCCGCCTGGGGTCGCGGCTGTGGGAATTCGGTACGAGCTTCCTCGACCATTCGGATCTGTTTCAGGCCTCGACCACCCACATGAAGCGCCTGGCTGAAACCAGCCGGGAAACGGTATTCCTGGGGTGCCTGGAGGATGGAGAGGTGATTTACCTCCGGCGCATGGAAAGCCCCAAGTCGATCACCATGGTCCGGAAGCTCAAGCAGCGCGTGCCCGCCCACTGTACCGCCACCGGGGTTGCCATCCTGGCTTTCATGAAAGAATCCGAAGTGAGCGCCATTCTGGACCGTCACGGGCTGGCTTCTTACAGCGATACCACCCTCACCGACCGGGAGAAGTTCATGCAGCGTCTGGCCACGGTGCGGAATGAAGGGTACGCCATTGTGGACGGGGAGTACAACCGGGAATTACTGTGTATATCCGCTCCCATCTTCGACCACCGGCGGCAGCCGGCGGCATCGCTGACGGTAGCCATGGTATCGTCGCAGGCACGTTTTGATACGGCCCGTGTGGAAGGGACCGCCGCACTGGTCCGGGAGGCCGCTCGCGCGTTTTCCCGCGACTTGGGTTATTCAGCCAACGGCAGCCGCTGAACGTTGTTTTCAGCGGTCGCGGCGCGAAGAGGCGAATCAGGTAGGTCCGGGGAGGGTGTCTCTCCGGGTTTCGTTGACATACTCACCATCAGAAACCAGGAGGTTTCTATGAGACGTCAAGGTATCAAGTCCGCAATCCTCCTCACGGTGCTGTGCCTTGCGGCGCAGGCCCTCCCGGGCACGGCCTGGGGACAGACGACAGGCAAACTGGCCGGAACGGTTCGTGAAGCCGATACCGGTGATCCGCTTCCAGGGGTCACGGTATCCCTTCAGGGCACCACGCGGGGTACTACGACCGACGTGGACGGTAATTACGTCATCGTAGGTCTGACGCCCGGTCAGTACGACATCCGGTTCTCGTTCGTCGGCTTTACGCCGCAAGTGGTCGATAACGTGCTCATCACGTCGGACCGCACCGCTACGCTCGACGTAACGCTCGGCACACAGGTCATCCAGGGGGGTGAGGTGGTCATCGAAGCGGCCCGCCCGGTGGTCGATGCGAGCCAGACGACCTCCCGATCCCTCGTTACCTCGGAGGAAATGTCACGCCTGCCGGTATCGAACCTGCAACAGGTCATCTCCCGCACGGCTAACTCCTACGAAGGCTACGTGCGCGGCAGCCGCCGGTTCGAGACGAAAACCATCGTGGAAGGCATCGACGTTTCGGACACGTTCTACCAGCTCGCGCCGAACGCCACCAGCACGAGTTTTACAGGCAACGTGTACAACAACACGAACAAGGCCGGCAACACCAACTCGGCCCTGTTTACGCTCAACCCGGACGGCCTCGAAGAGGTTACGGTAAACGCCGGAGCGCAGGATGCCCGCTACAGCTCGGCCTCGGGGGGTGTGGTTGCCGTTACCCTCGCGGAAGGCCGCGGCCCCATCCAGGGCAGCGCTACGTTCCGGTTCTCCCCGAGCGTGCCCCGGCCGGGCCCGGATTCGCTGACGTATTACAGCGAGGCCGACGCTCAGACTTATTTCAAGATCAAGGCCGATAAGGAAGCCGCCAACGATCCGAGCGCCCGCTTCTACACCTGGACGCCCGACAAGTACGCGGCCAACGAGGATCCCGAGATCGACGCCCGGGTCCAGCTCGGCGGGTCGATTACGAACAACTGGACCTTCAACCTGAACGGCCAGCTGTTCCAGACCAACGGCTTCATGCCGAACGAGTACCGGAAGCGCCTTAACGGGCAGATCAAGACGTCCTATCAGGTCGCCTCCAAGACACGCCTGACGGCCATCGGCCTGGTGGAAGACAACGGCCTCTGGGGCGGGTGGAATAACACGACGTACGTGGACTTCTACCGCTTCTGCCTGGAATGCATCGCGCAGAACGACGCAGGCAGCTACCTCGGCTCGCTTCGCCTCACGCAGATATTCAGCGAGCGCTCGTTCATGGACGTGCAGTACTACCGCACGTTCGCCAAAACGCGCTGGGGCTATGTGGACGACGACGGCGACGGCTTCCAGGAGCTGGGCGAGGACGGCGACTTTCTGGACTTCACCGATGAGGCCGTCGTCAAGAAGTACGTCGGCATCGGCACGGACAAAACGAAAATGTTCTACGAGAACGAGTCGGATCCGTTTGCCGATACCGGTCTGCTCCTGCCGGGCGGCCTCCGGTTCCGGGGCGGCCAGCCGCAGCCCTACTCGGAGTTTTCCACGCAGGCTACACACGGCTTCCGGGTGGACTACACCAACCAGATCAACTTCAACCACCTGATCAATACCGGCGTGGAACTGAAGCTGCGGGATTTCGACTACCAGGAAGTGTACGGCATGGACCAGTCGGGCAGCAAGCTCAACACGACGGTCGAGCCGTACAAACTCTCCGAATGGAACCGTAAGCCGTGGGAGCTCTCGCTGTACGCCTCGGACCGCATGGAGTACGCCGGACTCATCGTAAACCTCGGCGCGCGAGTGGATTTCGTGAACCGGGACATGGAGAAGATCCCGAATATGTTCTATCCGTTCCGGCGCGATACCGTGAATACCTGGAGCGTGCCGCTGGCCCGCAACAACTTCGTGCGCGAGGGGGCCGTCCCGACGGACGTGTTCTTCAACCCGAGCGTCGGCGTGTCCCACCCGATCGGGACGAACGCGGCCATGTACTTCTCGTATTCCCGCAATCAGCAGTTGCTGCCGTATAACTCATTGTATTACTTCTACGACGGCAATACCTCGAACAGCCCGTTCTTTACCTACCCCAACCCCGAAGCGGAGCCCATCACCTCGAATAATTACGAGCTCGGGCTTCAGTGGGAGTTTTCACCGGGGTGGGGCGCCGATGTGAACGCCTACATGCGCAGCATCGACAACTACGGCCGGGCGACCCTGCGGGCGGTCAACCAGACGCCTACCGGAAACCCGACGCTCGTGGGCGCATGGCACGACTTCTACACGCCCGCCGGTTACGCCGACGTGCGGGGCATCGAGCTGGTGCTGCGGCGGGCGCCCCTGCGTCTGGCGGAGGACTTTACGTTCGGTCTGACGGCGTCGTATACGTTCTCGTCGGTCGAGGAAGCCAACTTCGCCGGCGCCAACATCACCGAGTTCCGCGTTACGGAAGGCCAGCCGACCGTTCTGCCCTTCGATAACGTGAACGACTTCAAGAACTTCCCGCAGAATGTTCGCGGCGGCAGCTCGACCCTCACCGGCGGCTACGACCGCACACACCGGTTCGTGGTTCGCTCCGTTTCCGGGTTGCCGCTCGGGTTCAGCCTGGGCCTCTCCGGCAACCTCGAAACCGGCTTCCTGTACCGCCGGGTGCTGGATGTGGACCCGCGCGACCGCGAGCTCAACACCGGCCCGACCAACTACCAGCTCGATCTTCGCCTCGAAAAACGGTTCAGGTTTACGAACCGCTTCGGCATCGACGCTTACCTGGACGTCATCAACCTGACGGACCGGCAGAACATCATCGCCTTTGACGACCGGACGCCCGACGGGCAGGCCGTGTTCGAAGCCACCGGCTCGCCGGGATACCGCCTGATCCTGAAAGACGGCACGGCGCTGTACGGGCCGGCGCGTATGGTCTATTTCGGTACGCGCCTGCGCTTCTGACGCCTCCGTACTTCCTCCCTCGTAATCCAACAGGATGACCGATATGAACACGAAACGTTTTCTCTACCTCTGGGGTCTGGTGGTGTTTTTCTCCGCGGCGGCTGTGGGTCCGGCCCTCGCTCAGAAAAACGACAGACCCTCCTCCGTCCTCAACGTGAGGCAGCCCGCCGTGGATACACCCGGCGACGGGTACCTCGTCGGCGGCGACATCTGGGATACCGTCAAGCCGATGAACACCTCCGAACCGGGCCGCCTGGGCAGCGCCTGGGGCGCCGCGCCGCTCAACATGAACAACCGGATCCTGTTCGGCTCGCGCGGCAACTGGCAGGAGCCCGCCGGTACGTGGCCGAGCGGCTACCCGTGGTCCAACAAATTCCGCAACTCGCACTTCATGTGGTTCCCGCTGTACAAGGCGACCGGCTGGCCCGGCTACGTCAAAGGGAACCCGGTGCGGGAAAAGGACGCCAATGCTGACGCCGAGGGTGTAGGCGGATCGAGCCGCTTCATGTTCGCCATATACGGCCCCAATGTACCCGGAGCGTCCGACCCGACCCGTAATTACAAGCGACCGGCGTACTGGGCCGACCAGTCCCGCACGCACATGGTTTACGAGTCCGGGTGGCCCACCACGGCCGGCATCGACTTCAAGCTCAGGGCGCACCAGTACTCGATGAACGAGCAGAACCTGAACGACTTCATCGTGCTGGAAATCTCGCTCACCAACACCGGCATCGTGGACTCGAACGGCGACGGAACCCCCGAGGCGACGGGCAACGTGATCGACGGGGTAGCCATGGACATTTCAGCAACCATTTCGCCCTCCATCCAGATTAGCACGGCCGGCGACCGTGGCTGTAACTGCATCGCCGCGGGGCGCACCTTCGGGTATGCCGCCCGGGATGTAAACGGCGAGCCGCTGGACATGTTCGTGTACTACGCCAACGTGCCGGCCACGGCGACCGCCAACCGGGCCACCCCGTCGCTGCGCAACTTCGGCATCATCGGGTACAACCTGCTCGAAGGCTACGCCGACATCTGGAACGGCTGGAACTGGATGGGCGTGCGGCAGGGTAAAATATCCGACGGCCCGACGGGCGGCCCCTCGGCCTCCTCCCCCGATAAATCTACCCTGTTCGGCAGCCACTCGGTGGGGCAGGGGGCGCGCCGTGGCTGGTATACGTCCTCCGAATGGAAGGGCGGCAGCTCCAGCGACTCCCAGAAGGCATTCCAGCACTCAACGGCTACCTGGTACGCCGATTACGGCAAGCTGACCGACCCGAGCACGAACCAGTGGAACCTGGCCCCCAACCCGAACTATTTCTCCGGAGGAGATCCGGGCAAGATAGAAACCTGGACCGTGGGCAACCCGAATGCCCGTCCGAACGGCGACTTCAAGTATGCCTCCGAGGACATCAGTAAGGCGGTCGGCATCGAGCAGCCCGTCTGGGAGCCGCTGTGGAATCCGGGCGCGGCGAGCAACAGCTTCTACGACGGAGCCGTCGGATACACGAAAGAGTACACCTTCTCCCAGAACCCCTCCTCCAGCATCGGGCCGTTCAAACTGGAAGTGGGCGAATCCATGACCATCGTGTGGGTGCAGGTGATGGGCTACCGCCTGGAAGGCATCTACGACGCCATGCGGGCGGCCCGGTGGGCGTGGGATAAGGGCTGGGACATCAAGAGCGCTATGCCTACGCCGGCGGCCCCTGACATGATGGTCGAGAGCACCACCAACGGGCGCGCCCGGATTGCGTGGACCAACGCCGACGGGGTGGCCGGCCGGCCTATCGACGGCTACAAGATCTGGAGGGCCTCGCAGTACAAGCGCACGCCGTACCTGGAGCGGGGATTGCGCATCTCCGATAAATACCAGCACCAGCATCAGGTAGGCGGCAATACGGATGCCCTGCTCGAGCCGGTAAACCCCAACTTCAACGCCGCCTCCGTATTCAAGGGCGACATTCAGGGCAGCTACCAGCCCGCGGAGTGGGGCACCTACGACCTCGTGGCGAAAATCCCGAAGAATGACCTGAACCAGTACACCCAGAACGTACCGAACGGGTTTGCATACGCATGGGAGGATCCCGAATCCATAACCGGGTTTACGTACTGGTACTACGTCTCGGCGTACAAGGACGGAGCCGTTACAGGCCCGCTCGGCCAGACGGCCGGGCACCTGGAGTCCTCCAACCTGAACCGCAACGGGCGCAACGCGCCGGAGGCGCCGGCCGGGACCATCGGCCTGGCTACACCCTGGACGGGCACCTACCCGTACGCCTTCCGGGCGGCGGCCTTCCCGAAAGCCGGCACGGTGGCCTACGACAACCTGGGCGCTCCGTTCACCGTGACGCCTCCGCCGGCCCCGGCCAACCGGGTGGCGGAACTCATCACGGTGACGCCCAACCCGTACAAGATTACCGGCCTCAACGACGTGCGCAACCGGCCGGAAAGCCACAACATCGACTTCCTCAACCTGCCGACCGATTATACCCTGACCATCTTCGACGTATCGGGGCAGATCATCTTCCAGAACAGCGTCACCGGAGCGGTGGACGGCAAGTATACCTGGGACATGTTCTCGAAGGACGGCAATGAGGTTGCGAGCGGGCTTTACATCTACCACGTGCAGTTCGACGGGGGCGAAGCGCAGGGCCACTTCGCGATTCTACGGTAGCACCCACACCATACCAGTAGACATTGAGGCACTATGAATATCCTGAACAGACTCCTTCTCGTGCTGCTCCTCGCCGGGCTGACCATGCCTGCCCAGGCGCAGCTGAAAGCGGGCCGGACCGGAGCGGCCTTCCTGGAGATCGGCGTGGGGGCTCGCGAGGCGGCGCTCGGTTCGGCCGCCACGGCCATCGCCTACGACGCCAACCAGATCTTCTGGAACCCGGCCGGCACCGCGCTGGCCGACAACCAGAAACTCAGCGCGACGTTTTCGTACTCCGACTGGATCGCCGACCTGAGCGGCGCCGCGTTTGCCGTAGGGTATAACATGGGCAACGCGGGCACCGCCACGTTCGGGGTGCAGTACTTCGGCCTGGCTGACATCAAGGCGAACCGGCAGAACGGGTTTACCGACCCGTTCCTGCAAAACCTCGTGACGGACGACGAAACCTCCGAAACGTTCAACTACACCGACCTGGCCGTCAGCGCGACGTACAGCCGGTACTTCATCGACAAGCTGGCCCTCGGCGCGACGTTCAAGTACGTCACCGAAACCATCGACGGGGTAGGGGCGAGCGCCATCGGCTTCGACTTCGGCTCGATCTACAAGATCGGGTTCGCCGGCTGGCAGATCGCGGCCCGGCTCTCCAACCTGGGGACCACCATGTCGTTCTACAACCAGGATAACCCGCTGCCCCTGACGTTCTCCATCGGCTCGTCGATCTATCCGATCAACTCCGAGCAGATGCGGCTCATGCTGATCGCGGACGCCATCAAGCCGCAGGACTCCAACCAGTTGTTCTTCGGCGGAGCGGAGCTGTCGTTCTACGATCTGCTTTTCCTCCGGGGCGGGTACAAGTTCAACTATAGCGGCTACGAGGACGACGGCACCACCCTGCGCGAAGGAATCAAAACAACCGATGAGGGCTTTTCGCTCGGCGGCGGGTTGCAGTACGCCATGGGCGCTTACGCGCTCGGGGTAGATTACGCCTATACGCAGATGGACCTGCTGAACAACGTCCACCGGTTTTCCCT
>CBDUBS010000028.1:0-28347 GCA_965365445.1 uncultured bacterium
ACCGGAATGCATGACCGCCTGTTGGATCCGGACCTGGTTATCCTCCAGTGTGGCGGTGGCCTCAATCCGGTCGTACGTGACGCCAAATTCGGGGAGCGTGACAAATCCATCGCTCATGACGAGGCTGCCGTCCAGTTCCGGATCGGCGTACGTGCCGGTGATGAACATTTCGCCGGTGAGCCTACCGCCCAGGTCGCTGATCGTCTCCGGGTCCAAAAAGGGATCGATCCAGTCCACCGAAAACGAATCCGCCTGTACGTGAAGGTCGATCTCGCTCAACCGGGATGGAGGAGCATTTGCATCGAGGGCCACGCCCGGGCCTACCACGGCGGAATCGGAAGGCGCCAGGCGCAGATCCATGGGCACGGCGCCGGCCAGCGTCAGGCGGCTGCCATCCTCGTGCGCCAGTGCGCCGTCGATGTGGAGGTGGAGGCTGTCGTACCGTAGCGTAGTGACGAATTCGCCTACCGGATCGCCTACGTACGTAAGGTCGTATTGCAGCGTTCCTTCCAACCGGGGCGCTTCCGCCGGACCGGTCAAATCCAGCGTCCCGTTCAACGGGCCGCCGAGCCGCTCGTAACCGAGCAGGTCTGCGAAATCTCCCACCTCGATGCCTTCGAGGGTTAGCACCAGACTCTGGTAGCCGTTGGGGTCGATGACCCCGTCTACCGCAATCTGCTGATCCTCCGAGTACAGCAGGAGGTTGCTAATGCGGTACTCCTCGCCATAGGAAATGGAAGCCTGTTGCAGTAGCTCCCACTGGTTTTCGCCCATCCGCACGTTGAGCGTGTCGAGAATGACGCGCTGGCTATCCGGTCGGATATCCACCATGCCATCAACGCGGAAATTTCGGGTGCGGTCCAGGTCGGCGCGAGTCATGAACCGAATCTGGTCCTCGGCATAATGCGCCTCGACGGCTGCCGACCGGGCCGAGAGGCCGCCGGCCGCCACATACCGGGCGCCCAACCTGACCTCTGCCTCCAGAGGTTGGAGTCCATGGGACAACTCCCCGGTTGAAAGGCCCTCGAAGCCGGTGGCCCGATAGTCGCCGTAGGCTACCTGCTCGAAAGTGGTCTGCACCTCGTACTGCAACGATCCTTCCTGCCCCCACAGCCGACCGGAAACGGCGCCGTCTTCCATCACGAGTACATCCACCGGGAGGAACGGTCGAATGGGCTCCAGCGATTCGATGTCGGCGTCGAACCGGAAATCCGAGGTGTACAACCCCAGCGAGTCGAACAGGGCAACCTGTCCGTTTCCCGTCAGGTCGGCCACATTCGATTCCAGCCGGAGTGTATCGACCCGGAAAAGGCCGTTGATTAATGAGAACTCGGCCAGCAATTCCTGGAGCGCTACGTCACGCACCCGGGCCGAATCGGATCGCAGGGCGCCACGCAGAGACATGGTTTCCGGATCGAGCCCCTCTCCCTCCAGTTCGAAAGCAAGCGAAAAGAGGGCCGAATCGATGGCGGCGGAGGCGACGAAAGCCGAATCGGGGTGGAGAAGCCGTCCCAGGTTCAGGTTAGTCACCCGACCGGAAGCCGCATAGGTGGGGCGCGCCTGAAAAAACTCTCCTCCCGCCGTCAGATCGACCGCGCCCTGCTGAAACTGCAATCGGGCTTCCGTGCGGGCAAGACCATTTAGCAGCGACCCGGTTACCGTACCCGTTTGCAGCACGGCTTCGTTAATCGTAGAGCGTTCGAAAGCAATGCGGCCGTCGAGCGCCATGGCGGCCGGGTCGGAGCCCTGTCCTTCCAGGGTAATGCGGCCGTTAAGACTCGTAGGCCAGGCATCATTCCCGATCAGGTCGCCTACGTCGATGTCACGGAAAACACCGTCCGTAACGGCGTACCGGGGTACGGCCTGGAAGGGCTGAGCGGTTCCCTCCAGTCGCGCATAGCCGTCCGTAGTGACGGCCCGAAGGGTGTAGGCTACGTTTCCCTCCCGTAAATCGACATCCAGCGAGGCAGATTCTACGAACCGGTCCAGCACATCTACATCGGATACGTCGATAGAGGCATTCAGGCCGGCCGTTGCCGGGTCGAAGCCCTCGCCCTGCAAAGCAATATTCGCATTGAAGCTCCGGGGAAGGTTTTGATTGCCCGTAAGCCGGGCCAGGTTTACATTCCGGATCACACCCCGCCGGAGATCGTAAGTGGGATTGGCGGCAAACGGCCTCGCGGTACCGACGAATTCCGCTTCGCCTTCCGGCAGCGTCACATCGGCGTTGAATTCCAGCAGTCCCCGCTTCATCTCTGCAACCACGTAAGCGGACTCGATTGCCTGCTCGTTGATACGAGACGCGTCCAGATCGACACGCCCCTGTAAAGCCAGTGTGGCAGGATCGAAGCCGCGCACGCTGAATACGGCCGTGCCGCTGAGATCGGACGAGAGATCAGGCCGTTGCAGCAGGGCGCCGAGGTCTACCTCTCGGAACTCACCCCGGCTAAACTGAAGCGTCGGCGTCGGATCGAAGGGCCGGGTCCGAAGGGCGAAGTCGAATGTTCCGGCTTCTTCGAGTTGCGCGTCGATATCGGCCGTGAGCAGCCCGTTAATCAATCGCACGCCCAGATCCGCCGCGTCGATCTGGTAGTGACCGTAATACGAATCGGAAACGGAGACGACCGCCCGGAGGCGAAGCTCCTGAGGATCGGTTCCCTGTCCCGCCAGACTGAAGGTGCCGTTGAGCGTGCTGTTAACCTCCGTTCCAAGAATGGCGGCAAGATCGACGTTGTTGAAGCGGCCCCGCCGAACGTCGTACGCCAACTGCTCGCCGAACGTCAGCCGGCCTTCGGCGAACACTTCCCCTTCCGGAAAAAGCAGGCGCAACCCCGCAGAAAGCTCGCCGCCCGTCAGGTCGAAGCTGATCTGCCCGTCCTCGATCCGCGTCCGGTTGATCCGCGACCGATCCAGGGAGAGGCTCCCTTCCGCGACGGCCGTTCCGGGGTCGAGCCCCGCCCCTTGCAGCGTAAATTGCGCGTCGATGTCGCTGTGCTGCGACGCGTCGGCCGTAAACCGCCCGATATCGAGATGTTGCACCGCACCGGCCACGTCGTATGTGAGTTCATCGGCAAATGGACGCACGGCGCCTTCGATTACAAACCGGGCGTCGCGGAGTTCGGCCCGTATGTCCACCCGGGCGAGCCCTTCATCGAGGCGGGCCTGTAGAGTCCCTTCATCCAGCACGTATTCCCCGTACCGGCTGTCGAACAGGCGGCCCTCTACTCCGCCACTCATGCTGTCGGGCGAAAAGCCTCGGAGGGCGACTTCCATGTCGCCATTCAGGATAACGGGTTGTTCGCCCCCGGCCGTCAACAGCGTTGGATTGAACTGCCGAAGGGCTCCTTCGAAGGTATACGTCACCGCGTCCGCGCCGGGCATGATGACGCCATCCAGACGAGCGCTGCCGCCGCCTCTCAGAGCGGCCTCCAGATCGACCCGCATCCGCCGGCTCGTCCCCGCAACCGTTCCATCGATATCCAGAACGGCGTCCGGATTTACGCCAGGCACGAACGGAGCGATGTCGGAAAAGGCCAGCGGGTCGGCCTGTATCCGAAAGTCGATATCCCGGATCGTTTCCTCCTGCTCTCCCGGCAGGAGCAATGCACCCGCCGCCCTGACCCGGCTTTCGGGTGACTCCAGTACCAGCGCGTTCAGGTCGATATACCGGCTATCGGCCAGATAGCCGCTTGCGTCGAGCCGTGCCCAGGCGGTGTCGCCGGGTGGAGAAAACTGCGCCCGGAGCGTATCCACGATGACGGAGGTGGCCTCATCGACGATGAACGAACGAGCGTCCAGATTAAGCTCCCGTATTTGCAGCACCGAGTCGGACCCAGGCGAATAGTATTCGGCTCGAAGGGCGCCATTGGAAAGCCGGGCCCGGTCTACGCGGAACGTAAAGGCCCGCGTATCCTTGAGCGTGTCCGAGGCGGACGAATCCGGGCGGAAAGGGGCCAGTACGTCCCAGGTGGAGTCGGCCTGTTGCCGCGCCCGTACGAGCGGGTTGGCCAGGTAGATCTCCCGCACATGAACGGTGCCCACTAGCAGGGCAAGCAGGTTGTAGCGAAACCGAAGGGTATCGATCCGCACCATGGGCGCTCCGTCCGGCCTGACCAGTCGGAGGTCGCGCAGTTCCAGCCGGGTGATGAAGTTGCCGCCGATGGACTCGAATACCGTTTCGGTGCTGTCGTAGGGGTTGGCCAGTCCGAAGATGAAATCCCCGAAGCGAGAGGCGCCCCAGTTGGTTTGCAGCGCCAGCACGGCCAGCAGAAACAGGGCGAGCAGCCCTCCGATCAGTATGCCTACCGTCACGCCAATGCCGCGCAGAATTCGCGCACCGCTCCAACCCGACCGTCGATCGGCGCCGTCCGCCTCAGGTTTCCCGTTTCCCTCCGGGAGAGGCGCTGCTTCTATGTCGTGGTCGTGTTCCCCCATTCATCCCCTTTTGACCTGCTTGGTCAAGGGTAAACAAAAACCATGCTCCAGGTGCCGTCCGAAACGCGAAGAACAGGATACAACCTGACGCGCCGCTAAAATGCCTGTCCGATACTGAGATGGATTGCAAACCGGCTGCGCCAAGATTTCCGGCCAAGGTCGTCCACGAGGCCCCTTTCGTATTCCCACACCCGTTGCGGTTTATAAAAGTCGGTTATAGGGTCCGGATTGAGCTTGTACGCCACGTCCAGCCGGATAAACCCGACCAGCGTGCGGTACCGGATGCCGAGACCCGTTCCCCACTTGAAATCGGACAGAGAAAGCCGATCGGAAGCGGAACCTCCATCCAGGAAGGCGGCGGTTCCCCACGCCTTGCCAAGCCCCGGAAAGGGCAGCCGCGCCTCCAGATTGAGCAGGGCATTGAGCCGGCCGCCCACGGGTTCGTAAACATACGTAGTATCCGCACCGCGCCCGGAAATAACCACAACCTGCGCCACTTTGTCTCCGGCCATCTGGTTGGCCCACCCCCTGAGGTTGTTGGCGCCGCCGGTATAGAACAGCACGGGATCGAAACGGTTTTCGTAAAGCAGGCTATCCTGGCGCCCGAGCGCTCCTCGCAGAGCGCGCGCGCTTCGCCCGCTCGGCCAGAGCCGGTTGCCCGTCACCCTACCGGCAAAGGTAACTCCGTCGCTGACGGGCAGGTAACCGGAAATTTCGGCGCCTGTGCGGATGTACGCCACGTCGGACCCCAGGAACAACCCGGCAAACTCGGCTACCGGGCGGGCCAGAAAACCCGCGCCCGGATTCAAAAAATCGTCCACCTTGCCCAGGATAGCTCTCGTACTGAACACGCTCCGGTTAAATGCGTCGATGGTGCCGGGAATGTCCGGGTTGGGCCGGGTGGACTGAAACGCCCGACTGAAATTATGGGTCAGGCTGATGGTGCGGAAGGGATAGAGTTCGTATAACAGCGTCGTCGTGACGCCGGCCTCCCGGGAGTTGATATTGAGGTAATTGTCTGCCGCAAGCAGTTTGGGGTTGCTCTCGAACTGAATGAATGGTGCAACCGAGCCGGAGAGGTTGGTAACGAACAGAAAAGGCTGACGCAGGGTTGCGGAAATGCGGAAAAGCCTGGAGGCCAGGTTTTCACCGGAGGGTCTGGCCAGAATACCCGTATTGGCCAGTGCATTCACGGTAAAGCTGCGGGCTTCACCGAGGAAGTTTCGGTGCGTCCACTCCCCCTCGGCCCGGAGGCCGTTGTCGCGCCCATAGCCCGTCTGGGCTGTCGTATACCGGAGGCGGGCTTCGCGGACCCGTACGAGCACATTGACCGTACTATCGGGTGTTTGTTCTGGGACGCTCGTAAGCGCCAGCCGGAACAGGTTCAGCTCAAACAGCTCGCGCTGGGCCTGGGTAAGCTTGCGCTGGGAAAAGGGCTGGCCCCTGCGAAACGGCAATTCACGAATGATCACTTCATCGCGCACCGACGTGTTGCCTTCCACCAAGATGCTGTCGATGGCGGCGAGGGGACCGGGGTCCAGCAGAAACCGGAGATCGACCGTGTTGGCCGTCGAATCGATGGCCACTTCCGAGTTCATTCGGGCGAAGGCGTGCCCATTGTTCAGCAGCCAGGTCAGCGCCTGATCGTGAATGCGCAGCCGGTCGAAGTCGGTGTACCGGTCGCCCGTACGGACGGTAATGGCATCCCGAAGCTTGATCCAGGCCTCGCGCTCCCCTTCTTCGAAAAGATAGAAGGCAAAGCGGCCGTCGGGGCCGTAAAAGCCGACATCCTGAATGATGAGCGGCGGCCCCTTATCGACGTCGAACACGATACGGATAGTATTCGACGACGTATCGAGTTCGGAAGCCTCGTAGTCGATGGCCGGGTGCAGGTAACCGTTCTGCCGGAAATAATGTTCGAGCCGGATTACATCCTTCTGTAGCTCGACCGGATTGAACGGATGGGGCCGCGGCGAGGTAAACGGAAGGATTTTTTTCAGCCCGTCCCAGAAATCCGGCTCTGTAAGAGCAATCTGATCCTTGAGGGTGGCCTCTTCAAATGGCCGCTCCCCCTCAAACACGAAGGATATGCCTCGGACTGTTGTCTGGCCGTTGACCAGGAACAGGGGCGCTTGCGCCCGCGCAATCGGTGGTACGAGGCCGAAGAGTACTGGCAGCACGAATCCAATCAGGCGAGCGGCGTAGTCGGAAGCAGTCATGTGCGGAATAACGGGCGCTGGGAATCTCGCTAAGGATGGTTCTGCTCTTCCGCCTCAACTTCTGCCGCTTCGGAATCGGCAGCAATACCCCCGGGCGTTTCCTCCCGAGTGGTGCGTTTGGCGCGTACTTTTCGCTTCCGGCGAAGGGTGCGGTATCGTTTTTCGTTGAGAAAGGTAATAATGGCTCCGATAATCATGACCAATCCGGAGTAATAAACCCAGAAAACGAACGCAACGACCAGCCCGAACACACTCCCCACCGCGAGCGAGATGCTGCCGTCGTCGGGCGCCGGAACGCCGTTCGAGGGATTGAGAAAATACCGATCGAAACGCCCGGCCCGGGCGGCGTAAAATGCAAAAGCATGTTTAACGATTTCCCAGAGGAATGCGGAAACCAACGCCCCGATGACGGCGCTCCGGCGAGGGGGATGGGGTTTGGGTACGAAATAGAACAGTTGAGCAAACATGGCCGTGCTCAATAGCAGCGGCAGGATCAAACCCAGCAATGCAAACACGCGTCCCCACCCTTCCTGAATCCAGGCATAATTCAACCCGATGCGGCGCAGGATATCCGGCCCGGAAGCATTGACGGTCTGCATGGCCAGGGATAACGTGATGCTCAGCAGGAAAAACACCCCGACCTGTACTACCATACGAATATCGAACGCGTAGCCCTTAACGACGGACCGCGACTCGTGCCACTCTTCCTGAAACACGCTGCTCACGACCAGGCGCAGGGTGGACATGAGTGTGACGGCGGCAAACAGCAATCCTCCGATACCGATAAGCGTAACCGTATTGCTGGCCCGGGCAAACTGTTCCAGGAACTCGATGAGCTGATCGCTGCGGTAGGGCGGCAGGAAATTGCGAATCATGACCGCCACACTGAAGAAGGCTTGCTCCTGCCGCAACACCTGACCCAGAATACCGGTCGTGAGAATGACCAGCGGGACCGTTGTGACGAGCACCTTGAAGGCAATCGCCTGCGCCCACAGGAAGATTGGCCGCTCGTTCAGCAGGCGCCACATCCCGCGGGAATAATAAGAAGCACGCTCCTTGAATCCCGCCGTAGTATGTAGAGGAAGTGCCATGCCGGCCCGTTCGGCGCCCGTTGGAGGCAGTGGATTGTTCGAAGCGTCCTGCCGGTACCCGGAGCCGATCTCAGCAGGCTAGAATGCGAGAACAAGAAGAACGTATCGGAGAATGCGGGAACCGATACCTACGGCCGCAAAAAACGGCAGAGAGATACGGAAAAGCCCGGCAGCGAGGCAGAGCGGGTCTCCGATGACCGGCAGCCAGGAACCCAGCAGGCTCCACTTCCCGAATCGCTCCGTCCAGTGGAGGGCCGAACGGCCGATACGGGTGGCGGACAACTTCCGTGTCGTTGGGTCGGAAAGCAACCATCCCAATACGTAGTTGAGGGAGGCGCCCAGCGAATTGCCGACGGAGGCACTCAGAAGCACCTGCCAGGCCGGCATCCCCAGCTTGAGCGCGGTCACCACGGCAATCTCAGACGATACCGGCACGAGCGTCGCGCCCAGGAACGCCGCAGCGGCAAGGCCCCACCAACCATATTCGGCTACCCACGCAACCTGATCCATACCCTGACCCAGTACTCGCCGCCGGAGAAAGGGTTAGACCTCCGATGTAACGAAAAGGTAGAAAGGCCGCTTTATGCTATGGCTCGCCGCTCCTCGTAGATCGGGTCGGCTCCGGCCGTGATGGTTTCGGCCGTAATACGGCATACCCCGAGGTCGGCTCGGGAGTGTATGCTGAACATGATCTGGAGCATGGATGATTCCATCACGGATCTCAATCCACGAGCTCCCGTGCCGAGGGCTTTCGAGCGGGCAACGATGGCATCGAGGGCGGCATCCTCGAACACGAGGTCTACCCCGTCCATCGCGAACAGCTTCTGGTATTGCTTGACCAGCGCGTTTTTAGGGGAGGTGAGGATGTCCTTCAGGGCCTCATCGGAGAGTGCGTGGAGCGCCGAGATCACCGGGATGCGACCGACGAACTCCGGGATCAGCCCGAACTTCAGCAGGTCGTCCGGTTCGACGAACTCGAAGATATGCGGGTCGTTTTTGTCGATCTTCTTCTGGCCCTCGGAGTGAAACCCGATGGTGCTCACCGACAGCCGGCGGGCGATGATCTCGCTCAGGCCGTCAAACGCTCCTCCCACAATAAACAGGATGTTCTTCGTATCGATGTTAATGAGGCTTTGTTCGGGGTGTTTGCGCCCTCCTTTGGGTGGAACGCCGGCCACCGTCCCTTCAAGGATTTTCAGCAGGGCTTGCTGCACGCCTTCCCCGGAGACGTCGCGCGTGATGGACGCATTATCCCCTTTCCGGGCAATCTTGTCGATTTCATCGATGTAGACGATACCGCGCTCGGCCCGTTCGACGTTGAAGTCGGCCGCATGAAGCAAATGCGCGAGGATGCTTTCCACGTCTTCCCCTACATATCCGGCTTCGGTAAGCGCCGTAGCATCCGAAATGGAAAACGGCACATCCAGGATGCGTGCGAGGGTCCGGGCCAGCAAGGTCTTGCCGGTGCCGGTCGGACCAATGAGCATGATGTTCGATTTCTCGATCTCTACGTCGTCGAAATCATGCAGGTACTCCTGGGAGTCGATGCGCTTGTAGTGGTTGTATACGGCAACGGCAAGCGCTTTCTTGGCGTGATCCTGACCGATGACGTATTCGTCCAGAGCCTCCTTGATATCGACGGGCGATAGCCGGCGGCGGCGCTTGGCCGACGAGCGGCGGGTGGAGGATGGACCCTGCTGGTAGGCGGCGAGGTCGTTCCGGACGATGCCCACGGCGTCATGAATACACCGATCGCATATGTATACATCGGGCCCGGCCACCATCGAGGTTACCTCGTGAGCCGTTCGGCCGCAAAACGAACAACGGATTACTTCCTCTCCTCTTCGATTACTCATATTACTTCACGGGCGTACAGGCATATTGATTCCGAATGCCCCATGCCGGCATTCGGCTGATGAACGACTGAATATATCGACTAACCTGTTCCATTCTGAATGTGCCGGGGCAAGGTTAATGTAATACATACCGGCAACGCGAACGTCTGAAAAATTGACGCATACCGTAACTACCCGACACGAAAAGACCCCTCCTGCGTATGCTATCGTGCCCTGTTAACGTAGCGTTGCCGAAACGGTTCGAGCCCCTGCCGTATGGTTCACTCTGTTCCGCAAATTACAACCGGAAGGTTGCTCCCCGCGACCGACGATTGGCTGCCGGAGGCCTTTCGCGAACGGCTGGGGGCCATGCTTACCCCTGAAGGGTACGCGCGGATCGTGGCGGCTTTTTCGCAGCCGGCGGCAACGGGTTTTCGGATCAACACCCTGCTGGCTTCACGCGATGAGGTAATCGCCCGACTGGCGGAGGAGGGCATCCAACCCCACGCCGTTTCCTGGAAGGACGATGCGTTCTATGTGGAGCCTGAGATGAGGGGTCGGCTGCTGGCCTCCACTCCGTACCTCCGAAATCACCTCTACATCCAGAACCTTTCGAGCATGATACCCCCGCTCTTGCTGGATGCCCGGCCCGACGAACGGGTGCTCGATCTGGCAGCGGCTCCGGGAAGCAAAACGTTACAGATAGCCTGCGCCATGGGGGGCAGCGGCGAGCTGGCAGCCGTCGAACTGGTAAAAGGCCGCTTTTTCAAACTGCGGGATAATCTGAAAACGCAGGGCGCCCATACGGTACGCACGTTCCTGAAAAATGGGGAGGGTGTCTGGAAAAACCGGCCCGAGTACTTCGATCGTGTCCTGCTCGATGCGCCCTGCTCTACGGAGGGCCGCTTCTCCAAACTCGATCCGGATACGACGGCCTACTGGAGCCCCCGGAAAATCAAGGAAATGGCGCGCAAGCAGCACCGCCTGTTCTACTCCGCCGTGCAGTCGTTACGGCCGGGAGGAGTGCTCGTCTACTCTACCTGCACATTTGCTCCCGAGGAAAACGAAGCCGTGATCGATGACGCACTGGCCCGATTTGGTGATGCGATCGAGGTCGAGTCCCCTCCCCTCGCCCTGCCGAACATGGAGCCGGGGCTTCCCGAGTGGAGGGGCCGCTCGTTCCGGGCCGCCGTTTCAAACACGCGCCGCGTGTTGCCCGACGCCGTCATGGAGGGATTCTTTGTAGCTCTGCTCCGTAAACGCCGGAGCACGCTCTGATCCTCACCGGGGCATGGAGCCGTATTTACGCAGCAGGAAGCGCTCGCGATACAGAAAAAAGGCCGCATCGCATACCTTGGACGTATAGTACGCGTTGAACCCGCTGCCGATGACAGCGCCCGCCGCCGGGACGAGTTGCGCCATTTTCACCTCGGTCAGATGGATACCGAGTGCCCGGGCGGCGTTGCGCATGGCGCGAACCACGGCATATTGCTCGGCTGCGTCGATCACCTGCCGCCGCGCCAGACCACCCGAGGCGCGAATTACGGGAGTGAGAGTAAGCTGCTTCGCCAGATCCGAAGGGTGCGACATGGCATCGAGGATTTGCAAAGCGAACAGGCGCTCCGAGGGGTCCGAAATATCGAAGCCGCAACAGGCGGCGTACTCTCCGGCGGCCCGCAGATTGATGGAAACGAGCGCTACAATGTCCGTGGCGATACCGGCCGCCCCCGCGTACCCGGTAACGGCGCCCTCTACGGCCGCCGCCGCGCGATACTTCCCGGCGATGTGTCGGGCCAGCCGGTCTACCCGTTCCAGATCGAGGGCCTCGATATCGGCGCGCGTCGTTACCGGGATACCGGCCTTTCGGTAATCGCCGAGAATTCCCTCCTCGGAAACAGTATCCTGAACGATCTCATTGACCAGCTTGACGAGCCCGGCCACCACATTGTCGATGATCCAGTCGATGCCGGGGATTTTTCGCAGCAGATCGGTCGCCCGGTGAGCCATTCCGTTCAAGGCCCCTACGGCCCTGCCGAACCAACCCCTGTCCGGATTTTTCCAGAGTCCGATTTCATGCCAGGCCTGTTGCTCGTAGGCCGAGGGAATGGGCGAAGCCGGTACGGGTAGGTGTTCCATGGAAGCAGTTGCCGGTTATATAAGCGTCCGGCTTATACGGAGCATGACGGCCCGGGTTGTGGCGGGGGCGGTTCAATCGAAAATCGGCCAGAACACACCGAAGCGCAGACTGCTTTCGGCCAGCGGGTATACCGGTACGATCATGTTACCCGGCATTACGGGCGTCCCGCTCAGTATGTTTTCCCACTCCAGGAACAGGCTGGCGTCCCGCAGGCGTGCTTCGACGACCAGATCGACCGAAGCCGATGGACCCACCGAAGAAGCGGTGGCTTCAGGGAGAACGAGCAAACCCGTAGCCGGGTGCAGCGCCCGGGAGCGCATGGACGACCAGGCGCGTATCCGCAGAAAAGGGTTCATATCCAGGTCGCCCTTGAACAGCCGGAAGTGCGCCCCAATGTAGGCATGGCCGTACAGGGCAGGTAAGGAATAAGCCAATCGCTCCTGATCGGCGGCGGCGTCCCGGTTGAGGAGCCGGACGAGCGTAGGCTGCAAGACCAGATACATCCCTCGAACGGCATTCCGTCTCCAGCCGACGTCCAGAGCGCCCCCTACCTGCACGACGGGCTCTTCCAGCCGCCGCACAATCGCCGTATCCGCAAGGCCGCCCATCGAAAACACATCCACCAGGCGGCCGATGCGATGCGCGAAACCGTACGCCAGCCCATCGACGGCGCCGCTGCGGGCTCCGCCCCCGAACCGTAACGAGGACACCGCGCCCCCGGTTGAACCTTCAACCCTCCGAAGCGCCCAGCCGTAGCCCCGGTTCAAAACCCAGGGGTTCGGGCGGCCGCCGTATTGCATCTCGGCAAACCCGTAGGCGGCTTCCGCCCTGGAACGCACCGAGAACAACCCGGCGGGATAAACGTCCGTTCCGAAAGATGAGATTTCGGCTTTTGCCATGAGGCGAACCTGTTTTCCTTCGAGCGAATCGGCTGCCGAAAACGAGGTGCGCCATCGCGAAGCCGCCCCATCGACGCCTTCATAGGCATCAGTATACATATCGGCCCGAAGAAGCACGGTGTGAGGCCCCCACCTGAGCCGTTGCCCGGCCTGCACCCCGATGCGCCCCGCCTTCGCCTCCAGGGTGTCCGTCGCATTGCGGTAACCGGAGGACTGAGTGGTCCAGTAGCTCGTCAGGACGAGTGGAGAGGCGGGAGCCGGCCCGGTTCGGAGAGCGAGCGTCATCGAAAGGTCGTTGCGCAGGGTGAACCGTTTGGCTTCCGGATTACGCACCGTTGCATCGAACCGTTCGTACAGGGAGGTTCCGGGGCGAGCAATCACCCCTCCGTGCGCCCCGATGCGGCGGCGGTTGTGCAAGTTCCGGAGTTCGAGGGACCACTTTTCCTGCTGATACCGGAGACGCCCGAGCAGGCTGCGCTCGCGCCGCAGGGCGCTTCCGGGATATTCCCCCGAAACGGCTCGTCCCCCGTACCCGAAGGATAGGCCGAGCAACCCTTCCCGTCCGAAAAGCGACCGTCGCCGAAGCTGGTGATGTACGGCATCGATGCTCTGCAAGCCGTCTGCGCCGGTCCAGTACCGCAGTTCGGTAAGCGGCCGGCCCGTATCGGCGGGACGGAACGCGGTGTGTACGGCTACCGAAGCGCCATGGTAGGCGTTTTCGAGGCGAGGAGGTTGAATGAAACCAACCCTGAGCAAATCGAATCGTGGGCGTCCCGTGATCAGGTCATCGAAGGGGACGCCATCCAGCAAAAGGGTAACCTGAGACGGCGGCAACCCGTTCCAGCTCCAGCCGTCGGGCCAGCCGGGCGTGCTGAAGCGATACAGGAACGATCCCGGCGTCCGGTCCAACAACTCCGTCACGGCATACACGGGCCGCCGGGCCGGCAGCGAGTCCAGCACGGCCGCTCCCGGCATATACCGCTCGAATCCGAGGGGAGGCCCGGAAGCCCGGCGCGGCCGCGCCTGCCCGGAGTCCGGAAAAACGATCTCCGACGAATCGGGCGCGACCATCGCCGAGGAATCCGGAACCTGTGCGTACACGCCGAGCGCCCAGACCGGCATGAGCAATGCAAGAAGAAAACACCGGCCCAGGTTTATCGCTGACAGGCTGCTCATACCGGAATGTATCCGCTCCGAATTGGGTACACAGAAACGCATTGGGCGGATCGGTCAGTCCGGAAACAGTCCGAACAGGCGGCTTTCTATGGAAGCAATGACCCGCGAACGGTCCTCCAGGCGGTTGACGAAATCCTGTTCGTCCACATCGATGATCATCTTGGGCCCCAGGTCGTAGCGTTGCACCCAGTCCTCGTAAAGGGCATTCAAACGCTGGAGGTACTCGATACGAATGCTCGTCTCATACTCCCGCCCCCGTCGTTGTATGTGGTTGACCAGGGTAGGCACGGAAGCCCGAAGGTAGACGAGTAAATCAGGCCTCTTGAGGTAGGAGGTCATTATGGAAAACAGCTCGATGTAATTCCGGTAATCACGCCCCTGCATCAACCCCATATCGTGCAGGTTACGGGCGAAGATTTCCGCGTCCTCGTAAATGGAACGGTCCTGTACGACGGAGCGCGAGCAAGCGTCGATAAGCCGTTGATGCCGAAACCGGCTCGACAGGAAAAAGATTTGCAGGTTGAAGGACCAACGCTGCATGTCGTCGTAAAAGTCGGCCAGATACGGATTGTCGTCCACGCGCTCGAAAAACGTTTCCCAGGAAAAGTACTCGCTCAGTATCTCGGTGAGGGAGCTTTTGCCGGCGCCAATGTTTCCGGCGATGGTTACATATTTTTTTCCGGCCGCATCCGGCCCCGACAAACGATCCATAGGTCTACAATCTAGTTCTTGCCGATGCGGTCGCGCCGAAGGGTCGGCATGAACCGGGATCAGTGGAAGATACTACACGCCCGGGCGCCATATCGAAACCTGCCGCGTGCAGGTTCGTTTCGCTTACGTTTCATCCTCCATTCATCCTGACCGGTTACACCTCATGGCCTGGGACATCCGAAGCACGTACTATTACCTGGTCTGTTTCGCCACCCTGTTGATGGTCATCATCGGGGGAACGCTGGTCGTGCAGCGCTCGCTGGATTTGCTGCTGCCGACGGAAAGCTACCGGCCCACGGTAGCCGAGATGGAGATGCGCACCCAGGTGAGGCCGGGCGCCGAAGGGACCTCGCCCACGGTCTACACCCGGGAGGAGATAGAGGAAATGGCGCGAGAGGAAGGAGAGCGGCTTCGCCGAGACGAACAGCGGCGTACCATCCGCAGCCTGCTCGGCAACCTGGCGCTCGTATTGATCGCCGCGCCGGTTTACCTGTACCACTGGCGTCAGGTGCGCCGCGCGCCCTGAAACCCGGCTTCATCCCCCGAAGAAGCCCTGACCGCTCCGGGGCCGTTTACACGGAGGAATGGCCGACCGTCGGAAGGGAAACCCCGTCGGCTTCCTCCCCCGTTCCGTCGCCGGAGGTTCTGGGGAACCCACAACTCGGAAAGGCAACCGTGAATGTGCTGCCGGCGCCCGGCAGGCTTTCCACGGTGATAGCGCCTCCCATGAGCCCGACGAGGCGGTTGGCGATACTCAGGTTAAGGCCTACGCCTTCGTGGGTCCGATTGTCACCCGTACTTTCCTGCTCGAACGCATCGAACAGGTGAGGAAGGAAGGATGGCTGGATGCCTACGCCGGTATCGCTGACGGCAATACGAACCCCCTGCTCGAAAGCGTCCGCCTTTACGGAAACAGAGCCGGAGCCGGTGAACTTGACGGCATTATCCAGCAGAATCCATATGATTTTCTCCAGCCCCTCCGCATCGAGATAAACCGGACGCAGCGCTTCATCGAGATACAGGTTCAGCTGCAACCCTTTTTCGGATGCAAACGGAGAAACAGAGCGGACGATGTGCCGGAGCCGCTCCGACACGTCGAGTCGAACGTCGTTCGTTTGCACCACACTCGCTTCGAGCCGGGCCAGGTCGATGACGGCGGTAAGGGTATGGTTCAGACGATGGCTGTTTTTGAAAATGTAGTCGGCAAACTCCTGGAAAGGCCCATCCAGTTCTTCCTTCAGGATTTCGGAGTAACCGAGGATGGCGGTAAGCGGCGTGCGGAACTCGTGGCTCATGTTGCTGAGGATGGCCGATTTGAGCCGGGCGGCTTCTTCGGCGCGTTCTTTTTCAATAACCAGTTCCGCTTCGTACGCCTTCCGGTCGCTGAGCATGATATCCAGCTGTTCGGCTACCTTTTCCTCCAGATGCTCGTTAAGAATCTTCAGGGCGCGTTCCTGCTCCCTCATCTGGAGCAGATTCTTGATGCGCGCGTGCAACTCGCGGGCGTTGAAAGGCTTCGCCATGTACTCGTCCGCTCCGTACTCGAGGCTCTCGATAACAGTTTCCTGCGAGGTTTTTGCGGAAAGCAGCATGATGGGTATGTGCCGCAGATCGGGGTTCGTCTTGACGCGTTCGCAGAGTTGATGGCCGCTCATGTTCGGCATCATGATGTCGGAGACGACCAGATCCGGCAATAGCTCCGATATCTTCGCAAGGCCGACGACGCCGTCCTCGGCGGTGGCTACGCGGTACGTCGCGCCCAGGCACGAGGTAATGTATTCGCGTATGTCCGGGTTGTCGTCTACGACCAGGATGAGCGGCGCTGTATCCGGGGCCGTCGATAGCGCGGTGGTTCCGGAGGGCCGGTCGGTTTCGGCGAGGCGATTGAACTCGGCGGAGGCCATTTCCATCAGACCGGACTGATGGGGGTCGGTTTCGCCTTCGTCTCCCTGCTCATGGGAAATCTGATCCGGCTGGAGATGCTGCGTACCCTTCCGCAGGGTAACGGTAAAGGCAGTGCCCTCCCCGTACCGGCTCGTTGCTTCGATCTCGCCGCCGTGGAGCAACACCAGTTCCTTGACGAGGGCCAGACCGATGCCGGTGCCCTCGTATTTTCGTGTGTTCGAACCATCGACCTGTCGGAACCGATCGAATATGAATGGCAGCTGGTCGGCCGGAATGCCGAGGCCCGTATCCCGAACCACTACCGTTACGTGCTCATCGGTTTCGCTCACCGATACGTTTATGGCACCCCCTTCCGGAGTAAACTTGACGGCATTGCTTAGCAGGTTGAAGAACACCTTCTCAAGCTTGTCGGGTTCGTAGCACAGTCGTATGTCCGAATCCGTCGTTTCAAAAACGAGATCGATTCCTTTCTGGGCCGTAAATGCCGTAAAGGAAAATGTAATCCCCTCCAGGAGGCTGATCAGATTGCGCGACCGGGCCCGCAGTTCCATCTTGCCGGACTCCAGTTTTGAAAGGTCGAGTAACTGGTTGATGAGGCGGAGCAACCGCAAGGCATTGCGCAGCATGATTTGCAGTTGTGTGCTCATGCCCTCTCCCAGCGGGCCGTAGGCTCCCGTGAGTGCATTTTCGAGCGGACCGACCATGAGTGTCAGGGGCGTGCGGAACTCATGCGAGATATTGGCGAAGAATCGTGTTTTGAACCGGTCCAACTCTTCGAGTTTCTGCGCCTGCGTTTGGATGCGGACGTTTGCTTCGCGAAGATCCCGGGTGCGTTCGTCTACCATGCCTTCGAGTTCCTTCTGGCGGGCCTCGAGCCGCCGGATGCGCAACCGGTACGCTCCCCACCCCAGGCCCAGCATCGCTACAGCCAGCAGCAGCCAGAACCAGGAGGTCTGGTAGAAAAACGGCTTCTGCCGGAACGTCAACAGGATCGTTTCATCGCTCCAGACGCCTTCACTGTTGCGCGCCCTGACCCGGAAGGTGTACTCGCCAGGGGAAAGGTTCGTGTAGGTTGCCATACGGCGGGAGCCTACGTCGTTCCAGTCGTCATCGTAGCCGTCCAGACGGTACTGATAGATGGTTTTTTCGGGGGCAATGAAGGACAGAGCGGCATACGCCACGTCCAGTTTCTTTGTGCCGGGTTTGAGCACCAGGGGCGTTCCGAGGGGCGCCGCCTTTCCATCCACCGTGACCGAATCGAGCACGACGGGCGGGCGTAGTTCGTTGTAGACGAGCTTTTCGGGATTGATCCCGGCCAGGCCCTGCACGGTCGGGAACCACAACGTTCCGTCGCGACCCTTCCAGGCCGCAGGCTGCACGCCGCCGTTCATCTCGCGGCTTCGCAGGCCGTCCTCTCGGCCATAATATCGGCAGGTTACGGAAGCCTCCTTGCCGTCAAGTACGTTTTCCAGGCGCCGCGACTCGACGGAAAACACGCCGTGATTCGAACTGAACCATAGACGGCCGCTGCCGTCCTCCAGGATGCCGTACACCAGATCGCTGCCGAACCCCTGGCCGGTCCGTATGGAAGTTACCCTGCCGTTTTTAATGCGGTTCAGCCCGCCTCCGTGGGTCCCGACCCACAGAACGCCCCTGGAATCCTCGAAAAGAGTCGTTATGATATCGCTCGAAAAGCCGTCCTCGCTCCCGTAGTGAGCTATCCGGTTCTTCCGAATGCGGTTTAGGCCGTGTTGCACGGTGCCTATCCACACGTTGCCCTGCCGATCCTCCAGAACGGCGGATATGAGGTTGCTCGCCAGGCCGTTCGCTTCGGTATACGCTCTCGATCCGTCTTTCGTTACGCGCACGACACCGGCATCGGTGCCGATCCAGAGGGCGCCCGAAGGGCCCCGGTGGAGCGCGAAGATGTTATCGCTCGCCAGCCCCTTGGGAGGATCGACGCGGGAGAAGCGGCCGTTATTCAGCCGGGCGAGGCCTCCCCCGTAGGTTCCGGCCCAGAGTTCGCCCGAAGGGCTTTCGCCGATGCTCAGGACGAGGTCGGAAGGCAGCCCCTGAGCGGCGGAAAACGTTTCGGACTCCTTGCCCGTAATGCGTGTCAGGCCGCCCCCCTCGGTCCCGGCCCACAGATTGCCCTGACGGTCCTCGTATACCGTGAGCACCATGTCCGAAGCCAGGCCTTCGCGTGAAGTGATGATCGTGAACTTGCTTTCACGCAGGCGGCTCAGGCCGCCGCCTTCCGCACCGATCCAGAGGCTTCCTTCCCGATCCACGAACAGATCGCCGATCCGGTTGTGACGCAGCCCCTCGGCCGTGGTAAACGTTTCGATCCGGTCGGGCCGAAGCCGCATCAACCCCTTGCCGTCGGTGCCGATCCAGTAGTGGCCGTAGGCGTCTTCCACTACAGCGAAAGCGGCCAGATCGGCAGGGGCCGGATCGAGGCCCTTCGTGGTCAAACGGCCGTTTTCGAACAGGACGACGCCTTTATTCGTGCCGATCCAGATTCGGCCGGCGCGGTCCTGATACAGCATCCGGATGAGGTCGTCGTGCAACCCGTCGGCCTGAGCGTAGCGCCGAACGGAATCGTCCCGCACGTGAAAGAGCCCTTCATCGGTGCCGATCCAGAGGGCTTCCGTTGCATCGACCAGGAGTGAGGTGATGAGCGCGTCGGCCGGAAAGCTCCCGGCCTCGAAGCGTTTGAAGCGCGTCCCTTCGAGCACATACAGTCCGGCATCGGCTGTTCCGACCCACAGCCGCCCTCTGGAGTCGGTGACGAGGGTATTTATTTGCTTGCCCGTGAGGCCTTCGTGTTTGCCGAACCGGGTGAACGTTCGGTCGGCATAACGGACCAGCCCCCCGCTGGCCCCGATCCAGAGCACCCCTTCGGCGTCGACGAGCAGCACCTGAATGCTGGCCCCCTCCCGGAAGGCCTCCGTGTTGGAAGGGCCGAAGGTTTTGAACCCGATTCCATCGAACCGGGCCACCCCCTCCTGCGTGCCTACCCAGAGGTAGCCGTCCGGGGTCTGGGCGATCGCTTCGACCGAAGCCTGCGGCAGCCCGTCGGTTTCTCCCCAGGACTCGTAGACAAACTGCGTAAGCCTCTTTTCGGGATCGAGCCGCAGTACGGAAACGGGCTGGGCGTCGAGATGGGCCGGACCCATAACTATCGTCACCAACAGCACCATCCCCAGCCTGATCCCCTGCGACGGAATCGGCATCATCCGGAGCCGCAAAGCCGGTGGAAGTGCTGGGCGAGCCATAGGCTTACCGCATAAAATCCGGGTTATTCGGTCCCGGCTCCGGACGCCGACCAGCGCAAGCCGCTTCATCAGTGTACCGGCTCCGGCTCGGGCGCGGGCAAAGGCGGAAGCTCGATGACGAACTCGCTACCCATGCCGGGCCGACTATCCACTCTGACCGTGCCGTCATGATGTTCGACAATTTGTTTGACAATAGAAAGTCCCAGGCCCGTAGAGGACTCTCCTCCGGTAGGCTGTGGAGAAAGTCGCTGAAACTTACGGAACAGGAGGGGCTGCTCCTCGACGGGGATGCCCGGCCCCTGATCGCGCACGTGGACCCGAACCCGCTGTTCATCTCGCGTCGTCCTGACCAGGATGGCGCTGCCGAACGGAGCGTATTTCACGGCATTCGACAGCAGATTGAGGAGCGCTTCCTTGAGCCACTCCGCCGAGGCGCTCACGAGGGCTTGCCCCCCGGCAACCAGTTCCAGGTCGATGGCCTGCTGCTTGGCCTCGGCGATGTGGCGAAATTCATCCACCGCGGATCGGGTAAGCTCTGATAGATCCAGGATTTGCACGTCCATCTCGATGTTTCCACCCTCCAGCACCTCCGCCTCGAGCACCTGATCGATCATGCCGGACATGCGGTCGGCGCCGCTTATGATGAGGTTGAGAAGCTCCTCGGCCTGCGGTACGGTAAGCTCCTCCTTCAGTACCTGGGCGATGCCCCTGATACCGCTCAGAGGTGTTTTGAGATCATGAGCGGCTATGTGCAGCAACTGCGACTTCACCTCGGCGGCGTCTTCGAGCGCCCTGTTCGTGCGCTGTAATTCCTTATTGGCCGATTCGAGCGCCTTTTGCTGGCTGCGCAGGGCAACCAGGTTTCGCGACCTCGCGACCAGCTCTCTCGTGTGAAACGGCTTGACGAGGTAGTCGTCGGCCCCCGCCTCCAGGCCCTCCACCCGTTCGTCCAGACCGTTGCGGGCTGTCAGGAGAATGACCGGCAGAGCGGCATGGCGTGGATCCGACTTGATGATCCGGCAAAGCTCCGCCCCGTCCATACGCGGCATCATGACATCCGATATGACGAGATCCGGGCGGCTGATTTCCAGCGACTCCAGAGCTTCCTGGCCGTCCGACGCAAACCGAATGGTAAACGTATCCCTGAGGCAGCCGGCGATATAATCACGAATGTCGCGGCTGTCGTCCACCACCAGCACGACGGGGCGGTCCGCGCCATAGGCGCCGGTGTTCGCTTCGGGCAGGTCTTCGTCTTCGAACACCGCCATTTCCACCATCGGTCCACGAGACATCAGCGGCGCTTCCATCCGGCAACCGTCGCCGCCGATCATTCCGACCATCTCTTCACCGACCATCTCCGGAAGGGTAACCCGGAACGCCGTTCCAATTCCATCCGTGCTTTCCACATGGATCGTTCCGCGATGCAGGTCGATCAGTTCTTTCACCAGCGCCAGGCCCAGGCCGGTCCCTTCCTGCACATTGGATACGACACCGTCCACCTGGTGGAACCGGTCGAAAACGAGGGGAAGCTCGTGCTCGGGGATGCCCGGGCCGGTATCCTCTACCCATATTTCTACGGCCCGGCCGGTACGCGGCGAGATCTCGGCTGAAAATACCGAAACGGAAATGCGCCCGTGCTCCGGGGTGAACTTTACGGCGTTGGAGATCAGGTTGTACATGATCTTCTCCACGCATTCCGGATCGAACGACAGAGGCATGGCCGCCGACTCGGATGAAAAGTCGATCCGAAGGTTTTTCCGTTCGGCAAAGGCGGTGAAGGAATAGGTGATGCCTTCGAGAAACGATGCGATATCCCCACGACGAGGCCGAAGCAGCATCTTTCCGTTCTCGAGTTTCGAAATATCGAGCAGCTGGTTGATCAGGCGCAGCAAACGCCGGGCGTTCCGCAGCACGATGGACAATTGTACTCGAAGGTCGTCGCTGAGCGGGCCGTAGAACCCGGTGAGCGCGTTTTCCAGCGGACCAATGTTGAGCGTGAGCGGCGTCCGGAATTCGTGGGATATGTTGTTGAAAAACGTCGTTTTTGCGTGATCCAACTCACGAAGGCGGTCGGCCTGCCGCGCTATGGTTTCGTGAGCCTCCTCGGCTTCCCGACGGGCCGCCGTAGCGCGCTCGTTTTCCAGCCTCAGATCCAGGGTGCGGGCCTCCACTTCGTTTTGCAGCTCAACCTGCCGGTAATGGAGCCGAAGGACGCGCCACCGATAGAACGCGTAAAACAGCCCGAAGAAGGAAAGGGCGGCCAGCAGGTAAAACCAGATCGTCTGGTAGAAAAACGGCTCATGGGAGAACGACAACAAAGCTTCGGAAGTGCTCCAGATGCCGTCGGCGTTGCGGGCCATCACGCGAAACGTGTACGAACCGGGCGGCACATTCGTATAGTAGGCGGCGCGGCGCGTACCGGAATCGACCCAGTCGGCATCGACCCCATCGAGGCGATACCGGAACTGCACCCTGTCGGAGGCCGCCAGACTGATCCCGGTGTAGACGAACTCCAGGCTTTTCGATCCGGCAGGCAGCGTCACTCCGTCCTGGATGGGCTGAACTTCGCCATCGACGATAAACTGCTCGAGTACAACCGGTGGAGGGATGCGGTTGAACGGAATGTTGTCCGGATCGACGCTTACGACCCCGTGCGTGGAAGGAAACCAGAGCCGGCCGTCCGCTCCTTTCCATGCGGCCGGCTGTACGCCGCCGGTAAACTCCTGGCTGATCAGCCCGTCGTGAGCATCGAAAACGGTTGGATGGAGCCGCTGACCGTCGGCGAGCGCATTCAGATCGGACCGGAGCAGACTGAAAAGGCCCCGGTTGGACGTCATCCATAGACGGCCGTGGCCGTCTTCCAGAATGGAGAACACTTTATCGGAGGGCAGGCCGTGGGCGGTCGTAAACGAAGTGATCCGGTCCCCCCGGATGCGTTGTAGACCTCCCTCTCCCGCGCCCACCCACAGGTCTCCCACCGCGTCGGCATACAGGCACAGGATGGCTCCGCATCGGAGGCCGCCGGCTCGATCGATGCGGCGGACAACACGGCCGCCCCGCAGCACAAACAGGCCCTGATCGAACGTTCCGACCAGGATATTGCCGTTCCGGTCTTCCTCGATGGCCGTAATCTGGCTGCTGCCCAATCCCTGCGCCTCTCCGTAGCGCTGGAATCGTTCATCGGCAAACAGAGCCAACCCCTTTCCGGTCGAGATCCACAACCCTCCTCCGGAGTCGGTAAACAGGCCATAGATCTCATCATCCGGCAGCCCGTCCTTTTCCGTATAAACCGTCGTACGACCTCCCTGGATACGGCTCAATCCACCTCCATACCAGCCGATCCACAGGCTTCCGTCGGGCGTTTGGGCGAAGGCGTACACCACGCCTTTTTCTTGCCGGCGGCCCGCCGGGGCCGCCCAGACCCCGTCCCGACTGATGCGTGCCGCGCCCCCGCCGTCCGTGCCGGCCCAGATCGCCCCTTCCCGGTCTTCAAACACTGTATTGATCTGGTCGCTCGGCAGCCCCTCCCTCCGGGTGTACGTGACGACCTTCGGAACACTCAGGCGGTTCAGCCCGCCCCCATCGGTGCCGACCCAGAGGCTGCCCTCCCGGTCGCGGAGCAAGGCCAGAATTTTGTTGTGCGCAAGGCCCTGTTCCGTCGTCAGGGTTTCCAGGCGGCCTGCCTGCAACCGGGATAAGCCGCCGTGATTCAGGCCGATCCATAATTCACCCCCCTCCCCTACCGCAAGCGACAATACGTCGTCGGAAGGAAGGCCGTCTGCCGTGGTGTAGCGACGCAACAGGCGGCCGCCGGACAGCTCGAACACACCGTGGTTCCGGGTGCCTACCCACAGGCGGCCGTCCGCTCCGGCGGCCATGACCGATACGGTGGTATGGGCTAAAACAGGCAGAAAGGTTACGGAAAGATTTTCCTCGATCCGTGCGACACCGCCCACGCGCAGGCCGGCCCATACCAACCCACCGGCATCCTCGCAAAGCGACGTCACCTCCTGTTCTTCATTTGTGGTCCCCAGCCGGACGGCCTGAATGCCCCTATCGGTAAGCACGGAGAGATGCGGCCCAAAAAAGCCTATCCAGAGACGGCCGCGGCGGTCGTGGAGCAGCGTGGATATCCTGGAATTCGGCAGCGGCTTCCCGAACAGCTCGAACGCGCCGCGTTCGAGCCGATACAACCCTTCACCCATGGTGCCTACCCAGAGTGCACCGGCGGCGTCCTCGGCCAGCGATGTAATTACACTCTGGCCTGCTCCTCCCGGCGCCGAATCGAAAAGCGTAAACCGCACGCCGTCGAATCGGACCAGCCCCTCCTGCGTTCCGAGCCACAGGTATCCGTTGCGGCCCTGCGCCATCGCCATGACGGAACTCTGCGGCAGTCCCTGCCCCGTGCTCCAATGATCGATGGGATACTGAGTGATCCGCCTCGATCGGTCCGGCCCATGCTGCGCCTTCGTACCGGCTACGGGTACCGCAATGAGGCAAATAATCAGAATGCGCAGGGAGCGAGCCATCGACTACTAACGGTTAAACCATCACGACCGACCTGAAACGACAACGAGACGATGGTAAACGCATTGCCGCCTTGCCTCGATATCCCGGTGGGCCTGTATAATATCGGATGCCGTCGCCCGCCCTTAATACGCCGGTAACCGGTGGAAATTGTTTTTGGCGTCCTTTCGTTAGCTCCCAACCGGGGACCGGAAATCGGCCTGCTATTTGAAAAGAGGCGTCATGAGCGGTTCTTTCCTCCCACCGGAAAAGATTTCCTCCGATTGACCCGCCCTGCCGGGGAAGCGGTTCAGGGAGCCATCCGACGCCGCCTTCCTGTTTCTGTTTGATGCGTCCTTTGCGGGCTAAAAACAGCCGTCCGGTTCCTATTTGAGGCGTATTCCCTGCCGCCGAAGCATATCGTGAACGCCTTGTAAACTGTGATATGTGATGCCGTGCTCGTCGTGCAGGTAGTGCTTCACTTCCTTCAACAGGCAAATTCTACCCAGATCTATCTCGGACTGGAGGGCGCGCAGGGCAATTTCGTTAACCCTCTCCTCGCTTCCTCCCCGGTTCTGCAGGTGGATCAGGGCATCGAGCCCTTCCTCCTGGTACACCTTCCACCACCTCCTCAATTGCCGTGCCGAATACCCTAGCACTAGGGAGGTTTCTCCCTGATTCCGGCATTGCCCCGACTTGAGCAGGCGTAGCATCCGGATGCGGTCGCACGCCGGAAGCCCGCGAAGGCGGCTTTCCGTTTCCGCCAGTTCCTGAATGGATTCCCGGATCATCCCCGGATAGTGAACGAGCATGGCCGTCAACTGAAAAAATGTGACACAACGCCTCACCGAACCAGCAAAGTTATCGGGACAACCGATTCTGATCTTAAACCGGGTGAACGTTTTTACATGCCTGGCGGCCGTCGGCCGGTACATTTTTCGAGAAGGATCCGGCATACCGAAAGGGTAATTCCCCACACCAGCCAGGATCGGGACGATGACGGCGACGCTCGCACAACCGCAGGAACGGTCGAACGGATTCACTCCGTCGTTCAGCGCCCCGGCGCCCTGCCCAAGCGCGCCGATCGACGTTCGGCTTCCGGAAGGTATTCAGAGCGGTATGCTCGGAAGGAACCTCACCTTTCTCCGATGCAGCCCCGCTCGGGCATCCCCGGTGTGAGGGCGTGAGTGAGCCGTACCGAGGGTATGGCATCGTCGTTCGTTAACCATTTGTAAGAGGTAGTTACCATGAAACGATTAAAGAGGCTCTCACCGGCCCTGGTGTTGCTGGGGTTACTGGTCGCAGCAGGGTGCTCCGACATCGTATCCTATGAGCCGCCGGACGTTAGCCCGTCCATGGCAAAGGAGGACGGAATAAAGTTCCGCCATGCCGCCATGCTGGATAACGCCCGGAGGCCGTCGATGGGTAAAGCCGCCGGCGAAGAAACCATAGGGCTCGTCATCGGCCTGACCATGGAGCCGTACAAGTTCTTCGACCGGTACAAGTTCTTTTCCCGCTACAAGTATTTCTCCCGGTACGAGTACGACAACGTATTCTTCGGACTGGCCGGCGAGATCGATGCGGCTCAGCTCGATAGCTTCCTCCAGGAGTTGCAGAGCAACCCGGACGTAACGTGGTACGAGCCGGACATCTTCATCAAACAGCAAGAGACATTCCTGAGTGTGCTTCAGGGTAAGGCGCAGGGCATCCCGTGGGGCATCGAGCGGATCGGGGCCACCGAAAGCCTTGCAAAATCCGGCGACGGACGGGGTTCGGTGGACGGCGTCGATCTGTACTTCCTGGATAGCGGCGTCTACCCCCAGGATCTCCGCGTGACGGAAAACGTGAAGTTCGGCCTCTCGGCGAACACGGCGGATGAGGACGGCCACGGCTCGCATATGGCCGGCACCGCCGCCGCCGAAGACGACGCCGACGGCGTGGTGGGTGTGGCTCCGGGCGCCCGGGTGCATAACCTTAAGGTGCTCGATCCGGGCGACAACACGACCATTGCCGACGTCATCGCGGCGCTGGAGCATGTGGTGGCCCGCAAGCAGGCCAACTCGACCTCCCCAATGGTCGTCAACCTGAGCCTCGGCGCGGATATCGGAACGACCGAGTACAACGCGCTGGACTACGCCGTCCAGGCGGCCATCGGCACCGGCATCACCGTAGTAGCGGCGGCCGGGAATGAAGGCAAGGACGTATCCACCATCAGTCCGGCTCACGTCCGCGAGGCGATTACGGTTGGGGCGTACGACGTGTTCAACCGCTTCGCATCGTTCTCGAACCGGGGCGCAGGGGTGGATCTGCTGGCTCCCGGTGTGGATGTGCTATCCATCGTGCCCGACCCGCAGGGAGGGATGGGGCTGGCGCTCATGAGCGGCACCTCGATGGCGGCGGCGCACGTATCCGGGGCGGCGGCGCTGGTGCTCTGGCAGAACGCCAATGCCACGCCGGCGCAGGTGCGCAATGCCCTCGTGCTGGCGGGCCGTCAGAGTGTGATCGACGCACCTTCGGGGACGACCAACCGATCGGTGTACATCGGTTCGCGCATCCAGACGCCCCCATTCTTCAACTATGCCGTCACGAGCGGAAAGGACATCAAGCTGGAGGGCGGCAACCTGAAGCTGGATCTGGATGGAGGTATCGCCCGGAACGCCAACCTGTACGCCGCAGGAAAGATCGAGGTAAAATCCTCGAACAACGTCGTGAAGGGATTCGGCTACTATGCCGAAAGCTTCTCGGGCGGCAGTTCGGGGCAGGGCGCGTTCCAACCCTCGTACAATCCGGCCGGGTTGGCCGTGGTGCAGCGGCAGCCGTTGCTCAAGGTGCCGTACTACAACATGGAGAATTTCGAGCGCCTCGCTACCCGGAAATACAAGAAGGACCTGACGCTTTCCGGCTCGTACCAGCTGGGGACGAAGGACAGGCCCGAAATCTGGTACGTCGACGGCAACGTCAAAACCTCCGGGGACGTACGCTTCAGCGGCTACGGGGTCATCTTCGCGAAGGGAAACGTGGAGGTCAAACACAATCTCTACAGCGACAACGCGAACGACGAGAACAACCTCGGCCTCTTCATGAACGGCAAGATGTCCATCGAGGCCGACGGCAAAACCGTCCAGGCGCAGGTGCTGACGGCCTCGACGTTTACCGTGGAGAAAACGGCCACGTTCTACGGAACCGTGACGGCCCTGGGCAGCGTCGAGTTCAAGAAGCCGGTTACCATGGACTATCGCCCGGCGGCCAACGTCCTTACGGAACCGTTCTGGCCGACTGTCGGGTCGAGCTATTCCGGGCGCGATGATGATGATGATGATGATGATGATTAAGCTGCTCGGCGGCCCTTTATCGTAAGGTGCAGCAGCGGGGGGCAGGCTTACCTGCCCCCCGCTCTTTTTCCTGATCCCGATAACCGCTTCGTTAGCGACCCCCGATCTCCGCCGGCGAACGCAATTCAAGCAGACATCCGGTTGTCCGCCCCGGCGGCGCGGATTATCTTAACCGGGCCGCCGCCTCTCCTCCGTTATCCTCCGGGGAAACCCTGTCATGACCCGATTTGAACAGCGATCGACGCCCGCCGTTTACGCAGCCATCGGCATCTCGTTGCTGCTGGTGCTCATCGCCGACCTGTTCACCCCGCTCGGTATAGCCGTATGGGTGGTGTACGTCGTGCCGGTGGTCCTCTCGTATCTGGCATGGCGCCCCCAGGTCCCGATTGTCGTGGCGGCCGTGGCGACGCTGCTAATGGCCGTAGCCTTTTTTACCGATACGCCGGGCGTAGTGGATGTAGGGGTGGCGCGCGCCAACCGCGGCTTCGGGGCCCTGACGATCTGGGTGATGGCCGGGTTCGGCTTCCAGTTCATCCACAACAAATTGACCGTCCGCAGGCAGGAATGGCTCCAGACGGGCCAGACCCGGCTGAGCGAGCGGATGCGGGGCGACCCCACCCTGGAGCGTCTGGCGGAAAACGTGGTGCATTACCTGGCCGAATACCTCGATGCGCAGGTAGGGGCGATGTTCGCGGCGGAAGAGGGTACGTATCGCCGCGTGGCAACGTATGCCTATCCGGAGAGCGGCCGCCTGCCGGCGCGGATCAAACCGGGAGAAGGGCTGCACGGGCAGGTCCTGAAGGACCGGCGGGCATTCGTGGTGC
>CBDUBS010000029.1:0-28223 GCA_965365445.1 uncultured bacterium
GAGATGGAGCAGGAGGGGGCCGTAAGCAAGGTCAAAGGGGGGCGTTTCGGATTCAGGAAGCGTCCGGCTCGGGTGGAAGGCGTGCTGCGCGTGAATCCGCAGGGATTCGGATTCGTGGTGGCGGAAGGGTTCGAGGAAGATCTGTACGTGCGCGAGTCCAACATGGGCGCCGCGCTCGACGGCGACCTGGTGGAAGTCGGTCTCTCGGCTCCGGCCCGGGGCGAGCGTCGTCGGGAAGCCGAAGTGCTCCGGGTAGTCGAAAGGCGGCGAACGCAGGTGGTGGGTACGTTCCGGAAAGTGGGGCACTTCGCCTACGTCGTGCCGGACGACAAACGCATCACACAGGATATATTCGTACCGGAAGCCGCCTACAACGGCGCGGCGGACGGGTTGAAGGTGCTGGTATCCATCGACAAGTTCGAGGATCGGGCCGCCTCTCCCGAGGGGCGCGTGCTGCAAATTTTCGGCAGCGCCGACGACCCGGCCGTGCGGGTGCTCTCGCTCGCCGTGAGCATGGACATCCGGGCCGGCTTCCCGGATGAGGTGGTTGCCGAGGCCGATTCCATACCGGAAGCCATCCCGGCGGAGGAAATCCGGCGGCGTGTCGATCTCCGGTCCGAACGCATCTTCACCATCGACCCGGTGGACGCGAACGATTTCGACGATGCCGTACACATCAAGCGCCTGCCGAACGGCAACCTGGAGCTTGGCGTACACATCGCCGACGTGAGCGCGTACGTCTCCCCGGACGGGCCCATCGACCGGGAGGCGTTCCTTCGCGGCACGAGCGTGTACCTCGTGGACCGGGTGATCCCGATGCTGCCGGAGAAGCTCTCCAACCGGGTTTGCTCCCTCCGCCCGGATGAGGATAAACTGACCTATTCCTGTACGATGGAGGTGACGGTACGAGGGAAGGTCGTCGGATACCGCATCGAGGAAACCGTCATCCGGTCGAAGTACCGGTTTACCTACGAGGAAGCGCAGGAGGTCATCGATGGCAAGCATCCGGCCCATCCCTTCGCCTCCGACCTCGAGGCGGCGCAGAACCTCGCCCGGACGCTCACGGCCAAACGTATGCGCGAGGGCGCCATCGACTTCGATTTGCCGGAGGTGAAGGTGGAGCTCGACGAGGCCGGCGTCCCGATCCGGCTGTATCGGAAGGACCGGAAGGCGTCAAACCGCCTCATCGAGGAGTTCATGCTGCTGGCCAACCGCACCGTAACCGAAGTCGTCACGAAGGGGCGCCATTCCCCGCCGTTCGTGTTTCGCATCCACGATAAGCCCGACATGGAGAAAATCACGCGGCTGGCCGAGTACGTGCGGGCGTTCGGCTACCGGCTGGAACACCGGGGCGGAATCGTCGAGTCGAAGGGCCTCAACGCGCTGCTCGAACGCATCAAGGACGAACCCGAAGCGCCCGTCATCGAGCAGGCCGCCCTGCGCTCGATGGCCAAGGCCAAATACTCCACCCGAAACATCGGGCACTACGGGCTGGCGTTTGCCAACTACACGCATTTTACCAGTCCCATCCGGCGCTACCCCGACCTGATGGTTCACCGGCTGCTGAAGCGGTACCTTGCCGGCGGCTCGCCCGTGGAGGCGGAAAAGCTGGAGAGCCGGTGCGAGCACTGCTCCGGTAAGGAAAAGGCGGCCACCGACGCGGAACGCGAGTCGATCCGGTTGAAGCAGGTCGAGTACATTGCCAACCACCTCGGAGAAACGTTCGACGGTGTGGTGAGCGGCGTCACGAAGTTCGGCATATACGTGGAGCTGAACGAAGTGCTTGTGGAAGGCATGGTGCACGTCCGCGACATGGACGACGACTTCTACGAGTACGACGACCGCACGTACCGCCTCATGGGACGGTATACCGGGAAAACGTACCGGCTGGGTGATACCGTAGAGGTAGTGGTGGTCGGCGCGAACGTCGATACGCGGCAGGTGGACCTGCTGTTCAAGGACTGACGTATTCGGTATACAAACGATGCGGCCTCCCTCGATGGGATTCAGCGGCGGCCAACGCCGGTATGCAACGCCGGAGCAAGCCCGATGTCCATGCTGACGGTGATTCTCGGCGTGCTGTATGCCGGCATGTTTGCCGTGCTGCTCTCGAACCTCTGGTATCTGCGCCGCCGCGAGACGCCGGAGCCGGACGGACCGCTGCCCGCATTCTCGGTGCTCATCCCGGCCCGAAACGAAGAACGGCGCCTGCAAGCGCTGATTCCTTCGCTTCTCGATCAGGATTACCCTGACCTCGAGGTCATCGTGTACGACGACGGATCGGAGGACGGCACCCCGAGCGTGCTCCGCTCGTTTAGCGACGGCCGCCTTCGCACGCTGCGCGGCGAGGGGCCGCCTCCGGGTTGGGTCGGGAAAACGCACGCGCTTTATCAGGCCGCCCGGCAGGCCCGGGGCGAGGTGTACCTGTTTCTCGACGCCGATGCACTGCTCCGGCATCCGGCGGCCCTGCGGCGGCTGGCGCGCGTAAAGCAAACCCTGCCCGCCGGGTCGGTCGTAACCGGATTGACGCGCCTGGAAGGGGGCGGCCGGTTGCTCGTGAGCATGGTCCCTGCGGCCATCCTGACATCGCTTCCGTGGCCGCTCGTACGGCGGCTTCGCGCAGGGTCGCTGGGTGCCCTGAACGGCCAGTGCTGGATGATCGACGCCGAAGCCTACCACCGATACGAGCCGCACGAGCGCTGCCGGGCCGAGGTGCTGGAGGACGTACTGATCGGCCGATACCTGAAGGCCCGGGGCCTGACCCCGGTGCTGGTGGACCTGCTGGACGACGTTACGGTAACCATGTACCGGAGCTTCGGATCAGCGTGGCGCGGCTTCCGGAAAAACGCGTACCTGATCCTGGGCGGAAAGCCCGTCGCGTTCGCCGCCACGCTGGCCGTGTTCGCCGGTATGTTCGTCGTGGGGCCTCTGTACTCGTGGGGGTTTTTACCTGCCCTGTACCTGGCGAAAACCATATCCGACCGGCGCGCCGGGTTTCCCTGGTGGGTTTCGGCGCTCACCCCGGCGGCGTATTTACTGGCCGTCGTGCTGGCCCTGGATTCGGCCGCGAGCCACTGGCTGGGCCGCGTAACCTGGAAAGGCCGCACGGTGTAGGCAACCGATTGGTGACGTTTCGGAAAGACCGCTGCCGCCCGGACGTTTAACGGCGAAAACGGTATATTGGACGCTCCTTCCATACAACCCTGCCTCCGGCCGTGGCCGACCGTATTCCCGTGCTGAAGCCCCCGCCCATCGAGCCGGGCGATACCCTGGCTGTGGTCGCGCCGGCGAGCGCCCCGTTCGACCCCGAACGGCTGCCGGCCGGCCTCGAACGCCTTCGCCGCCTGGGGTTCCGCATCGAGACGGCCCGCACCGACTTCTCGCCGTATGGCTATCTGGCCGGGCCGGATGCCGTGCGGCTCGAAGAGCTGAACGGCTTTTTGCGCCGGGAGGACATAAAGGCCATTCTGTGCGTTCGGGGTGGGTACGGGGTGTTGCGTCTGTTGCCTCACCTCGATTACGAGGCCGCCGCCCGGCGCCCGAAGCTCATCGTGGGCTACAGCGACATTACGGCCCTGCACCTGGCTATGGTATCGCAGATAGGGCTGACCGGTTTATCCGGCCCGATGGTCGCCGCCGAATGGTGGCGCCCCGATCCGGTTAGCGAACGACTGTTCTGGCCTCTGGCGCAGGGAGCCGCACCCGGCCCCGTCGAAGGTCCCGAGGGGCCGTACCTGGGATCGTTGCGGCCGGGTACGGCCGAGGGGATGCTCGTCGGGGGCAACCTGACGCTGCTCACCCGGCTCATCGGCACCCCTTACCTTCCTCCGCTCGATGGAGCCATCCTGTTTTTCGAGGAAATCGGCGAGCAACCGTACCGGCTCGACGGGGTGCTGGCGCAGTGGAAGCTGTCTGGATGGCTCGACCGGCTCGGCGGAGTGGTCATCGGCGCCGTGACGGCATGGGAGCCGGAGGAGGGCCGCCCTACGTTCACGCCGGACGAAGTATTCGCTGCGTATTTCGGCGACGCCCCGTATCCGGTGGCAACCGGGCTGGTTTACGGACACTTCCCGGCCAAAGCCACCCTGCCCGTGGGCGTCAGGGCGCGGCTGACCGTCGGCGGGGCCGAGGCCCGGCTGGAGCTGCTGGAGCGTGTCACCGACGGCGCGGCCCGGCGCCCCGTCCGCATTCCGGAGGACGCCGCCTGAGGAAATAAACATCGTGTATTCACCCGTTCTTCCCTCGCTTTCGGGAGGCCGTCCGACCTAATTTCACCGCTTCACGACAACCGGCATTCAATGAGTAAGCCCGCCCTGAAGATAGCGGCTTTTGTCTCCGGAGGAGGCAGCAACATGGAGGCCATCCTCGACTCGCTCGACGAGGTTCCGGCCCGAATCGTTGTATGCATCGGCAGCCGCGAGGGCCTGGGCGCCTACGACCGGGCCGCCCGGTACGGCGTACCCTCTCGGGTGCTGGACCCCGCCCGGTTCGAGTCGGATGAGGCGTTTACGATGGAGCTTCTGGACACGCTGGAAGCCCACGAAGTCAATTTCATTGTACTGGCGGGCTACCTCAAACGCATCCCCTCCGAGGTGGTGCGCCGTTACCGGGGCCGAATGCTCAATATCCATCCTGCCCTGCTTCCTGCTTTCGGCGGCCACGGAATGTACGGCCGGCGCGTGCATCAGGCCGTAATCGAGCATGGCGTCCGGTGGACCGGGGTGACCGTACATCTGGTGGACGAGGAGTACGACACCGGCCCCATCGTATTGCAGGAGCCCGTACCCGTCCACCCCGACGATACACCCGAGACGCTGGCCGCACGGGTGCTCGAAACCGAACACCGCCTGTATCCGCAGGCCGTTCGCCTGTTCGCCGAAGGCCGCGTACGCGTCGATGGGCGGACCGTACGGATTCTGGATGCTTCCTCAACGTAGCCAACCTGAACGTCTATATATGATCGCTTCCAAACAACTTCCCCCTCCCGACGACCTGCAACCCGTTCGCCGGGCCCTGCTCTCCGTATTTGACAAGGAGGGCATCGTCGAACTGGCCGCCGCCCTGCACGAGCGAGGCGTCACGCTGCTTTCCACCGGGGGCACCGCCCGGGCGCTGGAAGGGGCGGGCCTGCCGGTAATAGGGGTCGAAACCATCACCGGCTACCCGGAAACCCTCGACGGCCGGGTGAAAACGCTGCACCCTGCCGTTCATGCCGGGCTGCTGGCGCGCCGGAACGATGCAACGGACATGGCTTCGCTGGCCGAGCTTCAGGTGGACCCCATCGACCTCGTGGTGGTAAACCTGTATCCGTTCGAGAAGGCGACGGCCGATCCGGACGTAACGGAGCCGGTAGCCATCGAAAACATCGACATCGGCGGTCCGTCGATGATCCGGGCGGCGGCGAAAAACTTCTATTTCGTGGGCGTGGTCACCTCCCCGGCGGATTACCCGGCGGTCATCGAGGAGTTGGAGCGCACCGGCGGCAGCCTTACGCTCGATACCCGGCGCAATCTGGCCCGGAAAGCCTTTCGCACGACCTCCGGCTACGACGACGCCATTGCCCGGTTCTGGGAAGAACCCGCAGCCGCGGGGCAGGCCGACGAGCTGCCCGACCGCCTCTCCATCCATCTCCCGAAGGCGCAGGCCCTTCGGTACGGCGAAAACCCCCACCAGAAAGCGGCCCTGTATGGGCATCCGGAGCGATTTTTTGAGCAGCTGCACGGCAAGGAACTGTCGTTCAACAACCTCATGGACCTCAGCGCCGCCCTCGCCCTGATCGACGAGTTTCAGGAGGCCGGGCCTACCTGCGCCATCCTGAAGCACACCAACCCGTGCGGGGCCGCCTCCGCCGAAACGCTCCTTGCCGCCTACGAAAAAGCATTCGCTACGGACCGGCAATCACCCTTCGGGGGCATCGTCGCGGTGAACGGCCCCCTGGACCGGTCTGCCGCCGAGGCCATCGACCGCATCTTTACGGAAATCGTCATTGCCCCCGAATTTGAGGAGGGGGTAGTCGCGTTCCTCGAAGCCAAAAAGAACCGCCGCATCATCCGAAGCCTGGCGCCGGCCCGCACCGACCGCGGCCTGGATATCCGGTATACCCTGGGGGGGCTGCTCGTACAGGACCGCGACCCGGTTATCGGGCCGATGGTCACTCTGCGCTCCGGCAGTACGGTAGCTACGCGCCGCGAGCCGACGATGGATGAATGGCTGGATCTCGATTTCGCCTGGCGGATCGTAAAACATGTCAAGAGCAACGCGATCGTGTACGCCCGCGACCGGGCTACGCTCGGCATCGGGGCGGGCCAGATGAGCCGCATCGACAGCTCGGAGATCGCGCTCATGAAGGGCCGTAAGTCGGAGCTCGATTTCGAGGGCTGCGTTGTGGCTTCCGACGCCTTTTTCCCGTTTGCCGACGGCCTCATTGCGGCGGCGACTACGGGCGCCACGGCCGTCATTCAACCGGGCGGCTCCGTGCGCGACGACGAGGTAATCGCAGCCGCCGACGAGCACAACATGGCCATGGTTCTCACCGGAATGCGCCATTTCCGGCATTAATTGGTAACGTGGTATCCATAAAGCGATAAAGCGGGTTATATTACGGGCTTATCCGGAGAGCGCTTCGGCCTGGGTCGGTATGGCGCTTCCGGATGAACCCTTCGACGCCGCAGGCGTCCCATCCAACCGACGAAAGGAAATACAGCATACATGGGCCTTCTGAATTTTTCGACGGACGTAGCCATCGACCTGGGTACGGCCAATACGCTTATATATATCAAAGGGAAGGGCATCGTCCTCAATGAGCCCAGCATCGTGGCCGTGCATCGCAATAACCGGAAAGTTATTGCGGTTGGGTACGAGGCCCAGCAGATGCACGAGCGCACCCACAAGGACATCGAAACCATCCGGCCGCTCAAGGACGGCGTCATTGCGGATTTCGAGGTGGCCGAGCAGCTCATCCGGGGACTCATCCGGAAGGTGCAGCGCACGTGGTACACCTCCATCCGGCGGATGGTGGTGTGCATTCCGAGCGGCATCACCGAGGTGGAAAAACGGGCCGTTCGCGATTCCGCCGAGCACGCCGGGGCCAAACAGGTGTATCTCATCGCCGAGCCCATGGCCGCCGCCATCGGCATCGGGCTGAACGTCGAGGAGCCCGTCGGCAACATGATCGTGGACATCGGGGGCGGCACCACCGAGATCGCCGTCATCGCCCTCTCCGGCATCGTCATCGATGAATCCATCCGCGTCGGCGGCGACGAGCTCGACCTCGCTATCGTTCAGTACTTCAAACGAAACCACAACCTGCTCATCGGGCAGCGCACCGCCGAACGCATCAAATGTGAGGTCGGCAGCGCCATCGAGCTCGAGCCGGAGCTGGAGGTTTCGGTCAAAGGCCGTGACCTCGTCAGCGGCATCCCCAAGGTTCGTACCATCACGTCCGAGGACGTGCGCGAAGCCCTCCGCGACGCCGTCAGCCAGGTGAACGCCGCCGTCATCCGGTGCCTGGAGCGCACGCCGCCGGAACTCGGATCGGATATCCTTGAGCGGGGCATTATGCTCACCGGCGGCGGGGCCATGCTCAAGGGCCTCGATACCCTCATCCGGAACCGGGTGGAATTGCCGGTGTATGTGGCCGAGGATCCGCTTACCGCAGTGGTCCGCGGCACCGGAAAGGTGCTCGAACACATCGAAAGCTTCGAACGGGTACTAACCTGACCGTCGGGATATGACTTTTCGGCTCTGGGAACGCATCGGCGACTGGGTGATCCTGTTCGTACTCCTCGTGGCTTCGCTCGTGTTCGTCGTGCTGTACAACGAGCCGCTGGTGCGCGCCTTGCGGGCCGTCTCGCTCGAATCGACGTCGTGGATCGAATCCCGGTTTGCGTGGGTCGGGGGGTATTTCCGGGCGCTCGAGGAGAACGACATCCTCCGGGCCGAAAACATCGACCTTTCGAGCGAGGTGGCGCGGACCCGGGAATCTCAGGCTGAAAACGACAGGCTGCACCGCCTGCTCGGCTTCCGGGATACCACCCGTGTGCCGCTGAAGGCCGCCCGGATCATCAACAAGGACTGGAAGCTCAACCGGCTCACCCTGAACGTCGGGCGTGCCGACAGCGTGGAAGTGGATATGGCCGTCGTGGACGACCGGGGCATCATCGGCAAGGTGGTGCTGGTATCCGAACACTACGCCCGGGTGATGCCGTACCTGAACACCGATTTCATGCTGCCCGCCCGTGTATTGCCGCTGCAAGCCGAGGGCATCATCAAATGGGAAGGCAAGCGCCGCGATCATCTCCTGCTCGACCACGTACCCCGGACCGAACCGGTGCTGCGCGGCCAGCTCGTCGTGACGAGCGGGTACAGCGGAACGTTCCCCCCGGGCTTCCCGGTCGGGTTCGTCGATTCGGTGGCGGCCCGGCCCGGCCGTCCGGAACAGCTCATTTACGTCCGGCCCACCGCGCCCATCGACCGGGCGGAGTACGTGTTCGTCGTCCTCGAGCGCCCCGACCCTGAGCGCCTCGCCCTCGAAGCGGAACCCATCCAGTGACGCGCCGCCCCTCTGCCGGCCAGTGCAGTATGTATCGGAATCTCCTTTTCGCAGCGGCGCTGGTACTTCAGAGCCTGGCTACCCTGACGGTATGGGGCCAGCCCACCACGCGCCTGACGCGGGCGCTCGATGCCGTCCTCGACCGCCGCGCCCTCGACGGCGCGATGGCGGGAGCCGTCGTCATCGATGCGGAAACCGGCGAAACCCTGTACGAGCGCGAGCCGAAGCTGCGGCTGATGCCGGCTTCCAATGTGAAACTGTATACGGTAGCCGCCGCTCTGGACAGGCTCGGGCCGGATTTTCATTACGTGACCCGGTTGTACCTCGACGGCCCCATCACCGGAGGAATACTCCGGGGCAACCTCATCGTTCGGGGTTCCGGCGACCCGACCATCGGCAGCCGTTTGTTCAAGGACGACCCGACGCAGGTATTCCGCCTGTGGGCAGACTCGCTGCGCCGCCTCGGCATACGGCGCATCCAGGGCGACATCATCGGCGACGACGACTATTTTGACGACATCCCGCTGCCGGAAGGCTGGAACTGGGACGACGAACCCTACTGGTATGCCGCCGAGAGCGGAGCGCTGGTCTTTAACGAAAGCGCCGTCGAGGTGGAGATCCGCGCCACCCGCGCAGGCCGCAGGGGGCTGGTATCCTGGGAGCCGTTCGGCACCGACTACGTGGAAATCATCAACGAAACGCGGACGACGAGCCGGTCGTCCTCTCTGCGGGAAGGCTACGCCCGCGAACGGGGCGCCAATACCATCCGCCTTTCGAGTCGGGTGCCGGAAGGCTCCATCGACCGGGAAGCTCTGACCATTTCCAACCCCACCCAGTATTTCGTGTACATCCTCCGCGAAACGCTGCTGCGCGAGGGCATCGAAGTGGAGGGCGAAGCCGTGGACGCAGACGATCTGGCCCGGCCCATCGACTACTACGAATCCTCGCCGCTTCCGGCGGCTTCGTACCAATCGCCCGATCTGGATTCCCTCGCGCGGGTCATCAACAAGGAAAGCATCAACCTCTACGCCGATCAGGTGCTGCGCACGCTCGGGGCCGAACTCGGCCCGAACCGGGGGCTGCCCGGCGCCGGCTCCATCAAGGACGGGCTCGTCGTGCTCAAACAAGCCCTCGAACCGATGGGCGTCGATACCACCCGTATCCAGTTGTACGACGGGTCGGGCCTCTCCCGTCTCAACCTGGTTTCGGCCGAAGCAACGGCCCGGCTGCTCGTCGCCATGTGGAACCATCCCGACCCGAAGGTGCGGCGGGCATTCATAGAGTCGCTCGCCGTAGGCGGAGTGGACGGTTCGCTCAAGTCGCGGTTTACCGAAAGCAGCCTGCGCGGCCGCGTGCGGGCCAAAACCGGAACGCTCTCCAATGCGAGCGCCCTCAGCGGATACGTGGAAACGGCCGGAGGGCGGACGCTCGCTTTTTCGCTGCTGTTCAACAACTACCTCGGCGGGTCGCGAACGGTTCGGGCCGCGCAGGATGCGTTCGTTTCCGAACTGGCCGGTGTGCGTTAGGCGGGATAAGGGACTTACCGCGAATTTCATCCGGCAGCGCAACTTACCCGTAGGCCGCAGCGTGTATATCGAATGAGTTTATCCATTCATCAGGATTGAATGTCGGCATTATTGATGACAGACCGCGGATTTCCCCCCCTCCACGGGACGACGGTGGTAGCCGTCCGGCACGGAGACAAGGTAGCCATCGGCTCCGACGGACAGGCAACGATGGGGAATACCGTGATGAAGCACAGGGCGCAGAAAGTGCGCCCGTTGTACGGCGGCCGCATTCTGGCCGGTTTCGCGGGAGCTACCGCCGATGCGTTTACGTTGTTTGAACGGTACGAAGAAAAGCTGCAACAGTATGGAGGCAACGTGACCCGGTCGGCGGTCGAGCTGGCCAAGGACTGGCGCACCGACCGCTTCTTGCGGCGCCTGGAGGCGCTCCTGGCCGTTGCGGCCCCGGATCGGTTGCTGCTCATCAGCGGCACCGGCGACGTTATCGAGCCCGACGATCAGATCGTCGCCATCGGGTCGGGGGGATCGTACGCTCTGGCGGCCGCCCGCGCCATGCTTAAATTCGGCGGCGACCTGACGGCCCGGCAGATCGTGGAAGAAAGCCTGAACATTGCCGCCGATATCTGTATTTACACCAATCATCACCTGACGGTGCTCGAATTGGATGCGAGTCCGTCCTGACGACAGTAATCTCCATTAACACCCGTAGTAGACATAATGGCACGGAATCAGCATGATGCCGACGGACATCGGCAACCGGCGGCTCGCGCCGCCCTGTTCATCGATTACGACAATCTGTATACGACATTCAAAGAGAAGTTTGAAACCGGCTCGGACGTCCATAATACCCTGACCGGTCTCATCGAGCAGTGCTTTGCGTGGGTATCGGGTGACAAAAGGCAGCCGACCGGCCCCATGACGGCAATGGCGGATTTCAGCACGCTCGGGTCGGACGGGACGCACGCCATGACTATCCTCGCCGGGCGCGGCATCGAACCCCGCTTTGTTTCCACGGCCTCCGACCCCGGCGCCGTCGAGGTGGCGCTGGCGCTCGACGCGGCGCTGAGCCCCGAATATGGAGTGCTTGTCCTGCTTACGGGAGACCGACTTTATCTGCCGCTGCTGGCCGCCCTACGCAACCAGGGACGCAACCTTATGCTTGGCTTGCTGGATTCGTCTCGATCCGAGGCCGCCGTGCCGTTCGTTGGCGAAAGCGGGTTGCTGGATATAAGCCGTCTGATGGAGTCGAAACGGTCGGCTTCGGAACCTTCGGAACCCGTCATACACACCCGCATCACGGATTCGGCGGCTCTTTTTGCCCTCCGTATCATCGAGGAGAATTTCGGGCAGTACGATGAGGTGTACCTCACGCCGCTGTTGCGGAAGCTCTCGGAAGTGTTTAACGACGAACTGAGAGATCCGAAAGAAACCGTAAGTACACTGGAGAAAGCGGGCGCCGTCTGGCTCGAAAAACGCAAAGGGTTTCCCTACGATTACACCGTACTCCTTGTCGATGCCGAGCACCCCGACGTGCAGGAAATTCAGGAGGAGTACCGGGAAGAGTACCTGAACTTCGGCGGGAAGCAGGATAGCGTCCTGGCCGGAGACCATGCCGGGAAGGGATACGATGAGGCCGGCCGGTACCACGACTCGGACTGGGAGGACTGACGCGGGGCGTCCGTTTGACTCCGTCGAGGGAAACGGTATCATGCCCGAGGCCCCCGATCGAATTGCAGCGGGGGTCTCGTCATATAGCACAGGTCATGAGAAAAGAACTGACTCCGCGCGAGATCGTCGCGCAACTCGATACCTATATCATCGGCCAGAACGAGGCCAAAAAAAGCGTCGCGATTGCCCTGCGCAACCGATGGCGGCGGCAGAACGCCCCGGAGGATATGCGGGACGAGATCATGCCGAACAACATCATCATGATCGGCCCCACCGGGGTAGGCAAAACCGAGATCGCCCGGCGGCTCGCCCGGCTTGCCGGTGCGCCCTTCATGAAAGTAGAGGCGACGAAGTTCACGGAAGTCGGCTATGTGGGGCGCGACGTAGACAGCATGATCCGCGACCTGGCCGACATCGCCGTGAGCATGGTCCGGGAAGAACATACCGAAGGGGTGCAGGAGCGGGCCCGCGAGCTGGCTCAGGAACGCATCCTGGACATTCTCATCCCGCCCGTGCAGCGGCCTGCCGCCGAAATAACCTCCGGCCCCGGCTTCATCATGCGACCCCCTCCCGGCGACGAAGGGGCCGAGCCGGACGGCGAGGCCGATCTGCGCGAGCGCACCCGGACCAAGTTCCGCGAAAAGCTTAAAAGCGGAGAGCTCGACCATCGGGAGGTTGAAATCGAGGTGGCTTCCGACTCGACGCCCATGCTCCAGGTGTTCGGACCTATGGGAATGGAGGAGATGGGCATGAACTTGCAGGAACTGTTCGGTAACCTGGGCGGCAAACGCCGCAAGAAACGCCGGATGCCGGTTGCAGAGGCCCGCGAAATGCTCACGCAGGAAGAAGCCGGAAAACTCATCGATATGGACAAGGTGACGAAGGAGGCGCTCGAGCGCGTGCAGCAGTCCGGCATCGTCTTTATCGACGAGATCGACAAGGTGGCCTCCCGCAGCGGCAAAGGCGGCGGCCCGGACGTATCCCGCGAAGGGGTGCAGCGCGACCTCCTGCCCATCGTGGAAGGGTCGAACGTGATGACGAAATACGGCATGGTGAAAACCGACCACATTCTGTTCATTGCGAGCGGCGCCTTTCACGTAGCCAAGCCCAGCGACCTCATACCGGAGCTTCAGGGCCGCTTTCCGATCCGGGTGGAGCTGAACAATCTCAACGAAGAGGACTTCTTCAAAATCCTGAAGCAGCCGAAAAACGCGCTCCTGAAACAGTATGCGGCTCTGCTGGCGGCCGAAGGGGTGAACATTACCTTTACCGACGACGCCGTTCGGGAAATTGCCCGGATTGCCACCCAGGTGAACGACGAGGTAGAGAACATCGGAGCCCGGCGGCTGCATACCATCCTGACGACGCTGCTGGAGGAGATCCTGTTCGACGTACCGGACGACATTAGGGCCGAGAACCTCGAAATCGACGCGGCGCAGGTGCGCGAACGGCTTCACGCCATCGTGACAAACAGAGACCTGAGTCAGTATATTCTGTAGGCCCCTCCCTTTCCTTTTTTTCGCCGAACGGCTTTGAGCGATCTATCGACGCGGGCCGACAAGCAGGCTAAAACGGCCGGGCACCGGGTCGTTTCGCCGGTGGACCCCGCCGGCGCGAGGGCATGGAACGTACTGGCCGATACCTGCTCGCAGGCCTCTCCGTTTGCCCATCTCGCCTTTGCGGAAGCTGTTCGGGAGCACCTGGGTATAGGCTATCGCCTGATAGCCGTTCCGGATGCCGATAACAACATACGGGCAGGTGTAATGGCCTTCGAGCGGCAGGTGCTGATGCAACGCCGCGCCGTTACCCCGCCCTTTACCCCGTTCACGAGCGTCCTTTTTGCCGCCGGCCCGAGCGAGCACGAAATCACGTCCGGTATATCGGCTTACGAACCACTGCTGGACGCCCTGGAGGAGCGCTACGGCTACGCCGACCTGCGCCTCCATCCGTCTCTGACCGATGTCCGCGCCATATCCTGGCGGGGGTGGAACGTGCAGCCCTTCTATACCTATTGCCTGAACCTGGGTGACGAATCGGAGGTCCTGGAGCGCTGGTCGGCGGGGGCGCGCCGGACGTTCCTGCGGGATCGACCGCTATATGAAGTCGTTGAGCACCCCAACGGCATCGAGGAAATCGTGGAACTGTGCCTGGGCAGTTACCGTCGCCATGGCCGCGACCTGCCCCTGGAGCCGGAGCGCCTGGCCGGGCTGGCGGCGCACCTGCAAACCCGGGGGCGGGCCCGCGCCTTTACGGCGTACCCTGTTGCGGGCGGCGAGGCCGAAGCCGGCGTAGTGATCCTGCACGACCGTACTACGGCCTACTACTGGCTTGCCGGCAGCCGCCCAGGCAGCGCCATGACCGTGCTGCTCGGCAATGTACTGCCCCGTTTGCATCGGCTTGGCCTCCGGCGATTCGATTTCATGGGGGCCAATACACCCGGCATCGCCGAGTTCAAGCGCCGGTTTGGTCCGAGCCTCGTTTCGTATTACCGCATCCAGTTTGGCCGACCGCGCGGAGCCGGTTTGCGTACTTTCCTCTCTGTTTGATGCCCGACCCCATGGAGCCCACCGAACCCCCGGGAGCAGGTTTCAGCCGGATTTTCTCCCGGACCGGCTTCAGGGGCCCGGTGCTCACGTTGCTCTCCGGCGCATCGCTCTCGATGGGCATTTCCTTCCTGACCGGCATCGTGCTCACCCGGCTGTTTACCCCGGCCGAGTTCGGCGTCGCCAACTATTTCGTTGCCGTCCTGAGTGTACTGGTCACGTTCGCCTCATTCCGCTACGAAGATGCCGTGATGCTGCCCGCCGGAGATGAGGAGGCGGCATCCGTAGCATGGGGCGCTCTGCTGCTGGTGGCCGGGTTCAGCCTGTTGTATGCCGCTCTCATACCCTGGCGGATACCCATTGCCGCCGCGCTCAACCTGGAAGGGGTGGCTCCGTGGCTTCCCCTGATCCCGGTTGCCCTGGGCGCTATGCGGTCCATGAAGGTTCTGGAAAACTGGCTGACGCGCAAGAAACAGTTCCCCACCGTTTCCGCCGGACAGGTTGGAGCCACGCTCAGTCAGTCGGGGCTGCGCCTGGCTGCGGGGGCCGTACCGGCTACGGCGAACGCCGGCGGGCTCATCGGAGGCTTCGTGGGGGCGCAGATCGTCGGGGCGATGGTGTACGCGGCATCGGTAGGGCGGCGCTCCGGCCCGGCCTTCCGGGCGGGGCTGAACCTCGGGGGGATATGCAGGGCGCTGGTACGCTACCGGAAGTTCTCGTTCTTCTCCACGCCGTCCGCCGTGCTGAACGCCGTCGTAGCCCGTCTGCCGCTGCTCGTCCTGCCGTTTTTCCTGTTCGATGAATCGGTGCTCGGACTGTACGGCCTGGCCGTGAACGTGCTGGGGGTACCGCTCAGCCTCGTCGGGGCGGCCATAGCACCGGTATTCTTCGTCCACGCCGCCGAGTCGCACCGGCGAAACGCCCTTGCCGGCGTCGCCGAAGGGGTGCATCGGCGTCTGGTGATGCTCGGAATGTTTCCGGCTCTGGCCGCCGTACTTGCCGGGCCGGAGATCTGCGCCTTCGTGTACGGCGACCCCTGGCGTCCTGCCGGAGAGTACCTGCGCATCCTCAGCCCGTGGCTGTTTCTCGCCGCTGTGGCTTCACCCCTGAGCCGCCTGTTCGATGTGCTCGAACGGCAAAAAACGGACTTGCTGACGACGGCGGCGGGGTTTGTGTTGCTCTCTACGGCGCTGGTGTTGGGAGGGGCCTCCGGCGACATCCACAGGGTGCTTTTGTTGTTGACCATGGCTGGGGTGCTCGTCCGCGTGGCGCAGATAGGCATTCTGACCCGTCTTGCCGGGGTGAGCCTCGCCGCTACGATACGGCCGTACCCGGTTCAGGCGTTGCTGGCCCTGCCGTTTTTGCTGCCCGCCGGCGTGGCGGCCTGGAGGGGCTTCCCTGACGCCGTCGTGGTAGGGCTCGTCGGGGCGGGAGGGGGAGGGTACTACCTCTGGCTCGCCTGGCGGGAAAACTTCGGGCGCTCACGAACCACGGTCTGAGCCGAAGTAATGCGCCTGTACGAGTACGTGCCCGCGCAGACTTGCGCCACGCAGAGCAATCTGACCGAAGCGTTGAAGGATTACGTATGGAATGCGGGTCGGTCGATGGCCGGGCCGGCTCTTGCCGCTCGGGTTGGCGCCCGTTGCTCCTCGCCGGGAGAGACGGGCTAAACTTCGCGAAAGGTACGGACCTTGCAACGGCTCCGGGCGTAATAGTGCGGTTAACCGGTCAGCAAGGAGTCATACGTGAAAAAAGAAGTTCTGGACGTTTTTCGACAGGGAAGCCGCTTCGTAATTACCAGCCACGTACGGCCCGACGGGGATGCCATCGGCTCCGAGCTGGCGCTGGCCCGTTTCCTGCGGAAGCTGGGCAAAACGGCCACGGTCATCAACAGCGATCCGTTGCCGTATAACCTCTTCTGGCTTCCCGGCGCCGATGAAATCGTTGTGTACGACGGCAGCATTCGGCAGCGTGAGGCCATTGCCGACGCGGATGCCGTGCTGATCGTGGATACCAACGCGCTCGAACGCATAGGCCGCCTGTCCGGAGCCATTCAGAACGCCCGGGGGGCCAAGGTGCTCATCGACCATCACACCAATCCGGAGCGCTGGTTCGATGTCGTGTACGTGCGTGATACGGCCTCCTCCACCGCCGAGCTGATGTACGAGCTGATCGCTGCCTACGACCCCGAGTTGCTGGACACCGAAATGGCAACCTGCCTGTACACGGCCATGATGACCGATACAGGCTCGTTCCGGTACAGCAGCGTGAACCCTCAGGTGCATCGGATCGTGGCGGATTTACTTGAACGCGGGGATATCGAGCCTGCCCCGATCCATATCGCCGTGTACGATACCCGGACGCTCGAAGGGTTGCGGCTGCTGGGGCTGGCTCTGGAAAGCATCACCCTGTGTTACGGCGGGCAACTCGGGTATATGGTTGTCTCGCAACGAATGGTTCGCGAATCCAGCTCCAGCCTCGAAGAAACGGAAGGGTTCGTCAACTATGCGCTCTCCATCGAAGGGGTACGCGCAGCGTTGCTGTTTTCCGAAACGGAGAGCGGCACCAAGGTCAGCTTCCGCTCGAAGGGCGATACGTACGTAAACGAATGGGCCCGCTCGTTCGGCGGCGGCGGCCATCGGAATGCGTCGGGCGCATACGTGCGTCGGCCGCTCGAAGCGGTCGTCGATGAGGTGGTGGCCGCAGCCGCACGTTACCTCGGTCTGAACGAAGCCGAAGAGGAGACGCCGCTTTCCGCCGAGGATCAGTCCTACCTCTCCTCTCTCATGGATCTGAAATCTCAACAATCATCGTCATGAAAGTGTCCGTCACAGGAATTCCTCTCTCCGAGTTGGATGTCGATTTGCTGCTGATCCCGCTGGCCGAAGGAGCGGGGGACCGTCTGGCCGCACTCGGCGCCGTGCTGGGCGCCGCGTTCAATCGGGCCGTAGCTGATTTTAGCGCACGCACCGGGGAATCGCTTGTGGTGTATCCCGAGCAGGCGCGCGCGCATCGGGTGGCGCTCATCGGGCTCGGCCCGGCCTCGGGCATCGATGCGGAAGGATTGCGGCGGGCCATGGCGGAAGGGGCGGCCGTTGTGGCGCAGCGGAAGGCCAAAACGGCGGCGCTGCTCGTCCCTGATACGGGTCTCGATGCGGAAACGGTAAGCCAGGCGCTCGTGGAAGGATTCGTGCTGGCCTCCTATCGGTTCACCCGATACAAAACGGCCCCGGAGGACCGCCCCGAGGCCGTGGAGCGCCTGGTGTTGCATTCAGAGAAAGAGGATCAGGTTAGCCGGCGCGGGGCCGAGCGCGGCCGGATCATCGCCGAGGCAGTCATCACCGCGCGCGACCTCGTCAACCTGTCGCCCGATGAAAAAACCCCCACATTGTTTGCCAGAGCGGTCGAAAAATCGGCCAAGAAGCACGGCTATACGGCCGACGTATGGGACAAGGCGCTCATTCAGGAGGAAAAAATGGGGGGGTTGCTGGCCGTGAACCGGGGCAGCCTCGAACCGCCCACGTTCGTAGTGCTGACATGGCAGCCCGACAATGCGGTCAACACGCGCCCGGTCATTCTCGTCGGCAAAGGGGTCATGTTCGATACCGGCGGCCTCTCCCTGAAGTCTACCAAAGACTCTATGGATCAGATGAAGTCGGATATGGCGGGTGCGGCCGCCGTCGTCGGCGCGTTCGAGGCGCTGGCTCGTCTGGACATACCCTTGTACGTAGTCGGTCTGATCCCGGCCACCGATAACCGGCCGGGTGAAAACGCCTACGTCCCCGGAGACGTCATCATGATGCATTCCGGAAAAACCGTCGAGGTACTCAATACGGACGCCGAGGGCCGCCTCATCCTGGCCGATGCGCTCTCGTATGCCGCCATGTACAAGCCTGAACTGGTGATCGATCTGGCTACGCTGACCGGTGCGGCCGTCATCGCGCTCGGCAGTGAAGCCGCCGCCCTGATGACCAGCTCCGACGAAGGCAGCGCCGACCGTCTGGCGGCTCTGGAAGCAGCGGGGTACCGCAGCGGCGACCGCGTCCACCGGATGCCGATGTATTCCGAATACGCCCGCAAACTGGATAGCGACGTAGCCGATCTCAAAAATGTAGGCGGCCGCGAAGCCGGAGCGATCACGGCGGCGAAGTTCCTGGAACACTTCGTCAGTTACCCCTGGGTTCACATCGATATTGCCGGTCCGTCCTTCCTCTCCGAACCGAAACCGTATCGGCCTCGCGGCGGAACGGGGTTCGGGGTGCGTCTGCTCGTCGAGTTTTTACGCGATTACGCCGGACCGAAAAAGAGACGCTCCTGAACCCATGCAGAACGACGAAACGGCATCCGTGGCTCAAGAACGCCACCGGCTTCCTCGCATTGGCATCACCCTCGGCGACCCGAACGGCATTGGGCCGGAGGTGGTATTGCACTGCCTTCAGGATTCCCGGCTGCTCAAGTACATCCAACCCGTCGTCATCGGGTCGGTGCCGGTGCTCACCTGGCATGCACGGCAACTGGGCTACCACGACCTGCCCGTTGAGGTGGTGCTGGACGCTGCCGACGCGGGCGACCGCCGGGGCATCTACGTCCTCGACGTCAGCGGCGAGCAGACGCCCCGCGTAGATCTGGGTCAGATTACCGAGGCCGGAGGCCGCCTCTCGATGCTGGCCGTTGCCGAAGCCGTCGATCTGTGCCGCGACGGTGTGCTCGACGGCATGGTGACGGCGCCCATATCCAAAGAAGCCATTTCAAAGGCGGGATACACCGACCCCGGCCACACGGAGTTCATCGCCCGGCGCGTCGGGTGCGACACCTATACCATGATGATGGTGGCGGACCACCTTCGGATCGGCCTCGTTACGGCGCATATGGCCATCGGGGAGGTGCCCCGTGCCGTAACCATCGAGGCTATCCTGAACCGCATCCGCATCATCAGCCAGAGCCTGGAAACCGATTTCGGCATCAGCCGGCCCCGTATCGCTGTACTCGGGTTGAACCCGCACGCAGGCGACGGCGGTGTGCTCGGTCGGGAGGAACAGGAAACCATCATCCCGGCCATATCGAAAGCGTGCGAAAACGGCTACCTCGCCTTCGGCCCTTACCCGGCGGACGGCTTCTTTGCCGTAGGGCAGTACCGCCGCTTCGACGCCGTCCTTGCCATGTACCACGATCAGGGCCTGACGCCCTTCAAAACCCTCGCCTTCGATACGGGGGTCAACTTTACGGCCGGGCTGCCTATCGTGCGCACCTCGCCCGACCACGGTACGGCCTTCGATATCGCCGGCTCGGGCAAAGCCGGAGCCGGCAGTATGCGCAGCGCGCTGTACCTTGCGCTGGATATCGCCCGGCGACGTATGGCCCACGCGGACGTACAGGAGGCCGACCGAAGCGCATGAATCCGCCGGAAACACTCCACGGAAGCCCTCCGTACTCGGTGCTGGCGGCCGGCTACGACGCCGTCATGGCCCACGTCGAATACGATTTCTGGGCCGGATACATCCACGGATTCATCGAACAATACCTGCCGGAAGCCCATTCGGTGCTCGAACTGGGCTGCGGTACCGGCACGTTCGCTCTGGAACTGGCGAAACTGGCCGCCTATGATTACCTCGGCACCGACCGCTCGCCCGAGATGGTCCAGGTGGCTCGCTGGAAAGCCGAACGCGAACAAATGCCTCTCCGCTTTGAGGTGGCCGACTTTACCACCTTCACTGTGGCGGAGCCGGTAGATGTCGTGCTGCTTCTCTACGACGGCTTCAACTACCTGCTCGACCCTGAGTCTGTCCGCAAGCTGTTCCGATGCGTTCACCAGGCTCTGCGGCCCGGCGGCCTGTTCCTGTTCGACCAGAGCACCCCGGCCAATTCGAAAAACAACGAAGCCTATTTCGAAGACGAAGGAGAAGTAGACGGCTTTCGGTATGTACGGCACAGCCGCTACGATCCCGACGCCCGGTTGCATACCACCACGTTCGACATAGAAGCCCTCGGACGGACCGTGCGCGAGCAGCACGTCCAGCGAGCCTATACGCTCGGGGAGGTTCGTGCGCTCGTTCGCAGGGCAGGATTCGAAGAAGTTGCCGTAACGCAAAATTTCAGCACGCTCCCGGCCGATCGGAGAGCGGAGCGAATCCACTGGGTGCTGCGAAAGCCCTACATTCCTACGAGATAGCCCGCCGAGCCCGGCCGCGCCCGGAACTCGCCGCGCGCCCGGATTTCTACCCCATCGATAATGCGGCTGCCCTGGGTCAGACGACCCTCCAGTATTCCGTTGAACGATCCGGCAAGCAACGTATCCGTCGAAACGTCGATCGTCACGGAGCCGCTGCGGGAAACGAAAAAGCGGCTGAGATCCTTCCGGTATACGATGGCCATGCGCTGATCGGTGGAAGCCGAATCGAGATCGGACCTTTTGACCAGTTTGTACGTGCCGGGAGCAGGGAGGCTGTCGCCCTCCGGAAACAGTACGACGCCGCCCGTCAGATCAACCTGCGACTCCAACTTTACAAGCAGCATTTCCTTCCCCGTTGTCGGATTGCGCACCGGACCGAATCGGGCGGAACCCCGCAACGTGTCGATTATGGCGCCGGACAATACCACACGGTATGGGCGGGTGGGGGGCGCCAGCGGAGCGCCCGTAGAATCGGCTGCCGCAATCCCGGCCGGCGATTCCTCGCCGCAACCACCGAGCAACGGCAGCAACAGGCTCAACAGCAATAGAAGAACGCGCATGTCGAATCGAAAAATCATCGTACGGGCCGCCTCCTCAGGCGGGAAGTGTTCCCTCAGCCGGATGAAAACCCGTGTGGTTAAGCGCCATTTATTTCAATACCTGTATACGTCGTCATCCCAGTGAAAGGGGGGAGCGGGAATCCTCCCTTTACATGTCCTCCGGGCCCCAACGGGGCGGTTCGGGCTCGGTCCGGGAGGATGGGTGAACGGATAACGGTTCCATCCTGTGCAGGAATTTCGATTCGTGCCCCGGGAGACGTTTCGGAACAGGCGCCCAAGCTACATAAAGAATAACGCCTGCGCTACCGCATCCCCCTTTGTTAAATGGAAGATCGGGTATTCAAGCTTCCTTAATTATTGAGGTCGTAAGGGCCGTCAGGACCGATTCCTCCAACTCGTTTTACCTTCCATGCGACCGTAAGCTCTTGGGAGCCGTGTAACAAGCCTGTCCCGGTCTGCGATCTGCAAACAAAAACGCCTGCCCCATTTTGTGGGGCAGGCGCTGTAGGGCGCCAAATAAAGGCGCCCTTTTACATATATATTTGTATGTCAATACGTGGCGCTCATTTCGTTACCGGCGGCCAGCGCGAGGCGGATTTGCTTGCGGACACACGGCGACTTCTCGAACCGTTCGGACCGGGCCAGGAAATCCATGGCCCACGGGTGCTGCATCTTGCCGATGGTCACTACGGCCATACGCCGCATGTTCTCATCATCGCTGTTGCGGTAGATTTTGACCAGATCAAACACGGCAGCCGAAATATCCGTATTTTCTGCGTACTGGATCGCGAGGCGCATGGCGGACTGCTGCAAGCCCTTGTGTTCGGAGGCCAGGCCGCGCACCAGGCTTTTCGAGAAGGACTCCCATTTGGCATCCGTCATCGCCGTAGCCGACCCGGCCGGGTCTCCGCCGGCAAGCGGATTCGCGGCGACGTTCAGGGTTACCATCAGGGCGAATAACGTAGTGAATAAAGATACACGTTTCATAGTGGGTTCCTCCTTTATCGAGTGTCTTAACGACTCCTTTTGTATGCTGGTTACGAGCGTTCCATAGCAATGTTACAGCGCTTCCGTGTTTTTACCAAACCCCTCCCTGTGCCTCCTCAGTAACGCTGTTTCAGGAGTAAGGGTAACGACTGTTAAAACCATACTTAAAAATTAAGGTGGGTGATCCGCCATATAGAGTTGAGCTTTTCCGACACGAAACTTGCCTGTTAAATCGGTGTGAACTTCGACGTAGCGTGTTCTATATGGCAAAAATCCTCTTTTTTCCGGGCATTGTAGATACGCTTGCTGCTGCTTACCTGGAACGATAACTCGCCTTCATCTTTACATCTGCCTTCCGATACACCCTTCTTCATCCCGGTAGAGGCCGGAAAGCCTAAATGGTTAAGGTTCGTCTCGACATATCGCTGTGCTTTCGTTGGGTAGTGGTGGCCTGTTTCGTCATGGGGGCGGCCCCAGGAACGGTTCGGGCGCAGCGAATCGTGGGCGATCAGGCCGAAGCGCTTCACCGGATGGAAGGGGTGCTGCTTTTCGGAGGGGATGTGCCCGAAGTCCATGTCGGCACGTTCCCCGGGCGTAGGGACTTGCTCGAAATGGTTACGGACCGTCTGAAAGCGGGGAGCGTGCCGATCCTTTCCGAACGCGATTGGACCATGACGCCGGGCTCGCCGGTATTGTACATCGAGATCGACGCATGGCCGGTGGGGGAGGGCGCCCTGGCTTACGGCATAAGGTTCGAGGTGCAGGAACTCGTCACTCCACTTGCCGCCCCTGACCAGGCTACATATGGGGTCGTCTGGAGCGCCCGCGACGCAGGTTCGCTTACGGCGGGTGAGCCGGGTCCGCTGCTTGCGGCCGTCGGCGCCCTCGCCGATAAACTGGTGCTGGATTTTCATACGGCCAACCCGGATACGCATGGCACACGGTAACACGGGGGTCGTAGCGCTGGAATCGACCGTGATCGCGCATGGGTTGCCCTATCCGCACAATATACAGGCAGCCATGCGCCTGGAGGAGATCGTCCGGGAAGAAGGGGCCGAGCCTCGAACGCTCGGCGTCGTCGGGGGAGCGCCCGTGAACGGTCTGTCGGCCGGGCAGATCGAACGGTTCGGTGCTTCCGAGGGGGTCCGGAAAGTAAGCGTGCGGGATCTGCCCGTGGTGATGGCCGGAGGGCTGGACGGAGCCACTACGGTTGCCGCTACGATGGTGCTCGCCCATCGATTCGGCATCGAGGTATTTGCCACGGGAGGCATCGGCGGGGTTCACCGGAGCCGGCCCGGCGAACCGAGCTTCGACGTGAGCGCCGACCTGAACGCCCTGGCCCGCTATCCCATGATCGTGGTATGCGCCGGGGCCAAAGCCGTACTGGACCTTCCCGCGACGCGCGAGGTGCTGGAAACGTGCGGGGTAACGGTAGTCGGGTACCAGACCGGCGAAATGGCGGCTTTTTATAGCCGGAACAGCGGCCTGCCGGTCGATACACGCTGCGATACACCCGAGGAAGCAGCGGCCGTTTTCGCCGCCCGCCGGAGCCTGGACCTGCCGGGTGCGGTGCTCGTTACGGCGCCCGTCCCGGTGGAAGCCGAAATACCGGAGGAGGTAATCCGGCCGGCCATCGAGCGTGCGCTGGTCGAAGCCGACCAGCGGGGGTTGCGTTCTGCCGAGGTGACCCCCTTTCTGCTGGACCGGCTGCGGGTCATTACGGGCGAGCGCACGCTCCGGACCAACGTTGCGCTGCTCGAAAACAACGTCCGCATTGCCGCGCGGATCGCCGCGGCGCTCGCCCGGATGGGCTAACGCTTGGCGCCTTTCAGCCCGCCGAGACTGCGCAACGAGAGCAGATTGGTTTCGTAGGCCCGGACGCGGCCGTTTTTGGAGCGGTGCCGCTTCAGCGCGATCTCGATCATCCGGTGCGTCAGTTCGTCAAACCCGATGCCGGTGGGTTGCCAGAGGTAAAACGAGAACGAGCCCGGTATGGTGTTGATTTCGTTGAAATAGATGTCACCGGAGTGTCCGTCGATCATGAAATCCAGGCGGGCGACGCCTGCGCATTCGAACAGACGGAATATCCGCACCGCCAGCTCCCGAATGTAGGCCGTTTGCTCGTCGGATAGCGGTGCGGGAATCATGCGGTCCAACGAAGCCATACCCGCTGCCCGTTCTTCACTCTTGGTCGGCCCCGGGGCCCCTTTCGCACCACCCTTGCCGCCTCCGCCCCCGCGGAGGTATTTTTCCTGAAAGGTCAGCAGTTTTTCACCCTTCGAGCGGACGGGTTCCTCCAGCACGCTCGGGTCGGCTTCCAACGGATCGCCGAGGACGGAGCAGTTGATCTCCCGCAAATCCGCGACGGCATGCTCCACCACGATCTTGTCGTCGAAGCGCAGGGCCTCCTCGATGGCCCGGTCGAGTTCCTCGCGGTCGTCGCCCCGGGCGATGCCGATAGACGACCCCAATCGGGCCGGTTTGACGATCATCGGGTAGCCCAGCCGTTCCTCGCAACGATCCAGCCAGTGTTCTTCGCGCCCCGCCCAGTCCGACTCCCGGAACCAGACGAAATCCACCACAGGTATTTCCTGGTCGCGACACAACATTTTGCTCAGGACTTTATCCATGCCCATGGCCGAGCCGAACACACTGCTGCCCGTGTACGGTACGTTGAACGTTTCACACAGGCCTTGAAGGCCCCCGTTCTCGCCCTCGCCCCCGTGCAGGCCGAGGAACACGACATCGATCCGGTACCGACGGGGCCTCGATCCGAACAACCCGCCCCCGCCGGAGCGCTCCACGAGGTCCAGTGTGCCGAAAGGTCCGGGGTCCAGGGTGACGGGCGTGGCCCGCTCGCGGAGCCGATCGAGGTCCTGATAGTTGGCGAGGTCGAGTAATACGTCGCCGGTGTACCACGAGCCGTCCTTGGCGATATACAGCGGCGCCGGCGTGTAGCGGCTGCGGTCGAGCGCTGCAATGGCCTGCATGGACGAGATGACGGATACCTCATGCTCCGGCGACACCCCGCCGAAAGCGACGCCGATGGAAAGTTTGGGCTGGTCCATGAAAGATGCGGTATGACGGTCGGTTGGATGGCAGCGCCCGGGGGCGCACGTGGCCGTATTCTACGGCACGAGCGTCCATCCCCGACGCAGAACACTCGCCCCTTTCTCGTGAAAAATACGGCGGGGCCTTCGTTCCATCTTCACGCACCGGGCGTCATGCCGGCCCCCGGCCGGGGGCAGGATGATGTGAAAGCATGGCCGGAATAACACAAAACCGGACCATACTGTGCGGAATTGACGACGACGGGGTGTTCGCCTGTGGAATCTTCTTTTACGGACGGCTTCTTAGCGGTACCGGCACGCTCCGGGCTCGGACCGTACGACGTACCGTTTGTAGTTGACCGCCCGAGGATCGGTGCAACCTGCAAGGTCAAGCAGCTGCACGCGGCGAAATGCTACCGGGTGACTCTCGCTTTGCAGCGAGATGGTGCCCCGGTTCAGCAACCGCCCGTCCTGCTTTACCGCCGGATCGACCGGGTCTACCTGGCCGCCGCCTATCTGCGGCCGGGTGTACTCCAGCACCGGCCTCCCTTCCACATAATGCCGTATGAGCGAATCGCCCAGGACTAGCACCTCGGCCGATACCCATACGTCGCCGTCGTATGTTTCGGAGGATGAGTTGATGCAGTGCGGCGTAAACAACGTATCCGCCATGAATACATGAGTGCCCGGCGTGCAGAGGTTTGCCGTGGTGCGCTTGCCTTTCCCCAGGCCGCCCAGCAGCTGCACTTCGATGGAAACCGGGAAGTTCTGATCGGTCAACATACTCTCCGGTGTCTGTCCGTGGAGCATCATCCCGCTGTTGCGCGTCGCCCAGCCCTGCCCTCCGGGGGCCTGCTCCCCCACGAACCGGTATTCCACCCGCAGCCGGTAGTACGAAAAGGGCTTCTCGTAGAACAGGTGTCCGAAGCGGTCGCCGAAAGCGTCGTACTCGTCGTACGATACCTTCAGGACGCCGTCCTCCACCCGGAACGTATTGCCGTAATTAACGCCCGCCTCGTAGCCGCGAATCTTTGGCGTCCACCCTTCCAGGTTTTTTCCGTTGAACAGATCTATCCAGACTTCCTCATCCGGGTTGTTTCGCACCGTGGCGCATGAGGCGAGAAGCAGTACGGAAACGGCAGGCAAGAGGGCACGGTATCGAGCGGGCATGTTGAAGCGCGGTAAACGGAGGGTATGAAACGGGCAGGAGCGCGTGCGGCCGATTTTTTCGCCCCCCGGAGCGTGGGTATCGAGTTCAGGCGGCTGTAGGCAGTGCGACCCGCATGGCTCGTCGCATCCGGTACTCGATGAGGCGCACCGGCGCCGCCACGAGAAAAATGGCCGCCAGCAGATTCAGCCATCGGCCGTCCCATATTTTTTGAACCGTAACCACCGGCTGCACGCGGGCGCCGGTGCGATTGGATCCGGTGGTAAAAAACAGCGGGGCGGCCATGGAGCCCTTTTCCTGCCCGATCCGGCGGGCCCAGGTGCGCTGAGCGGCAAAGGTGCGGGCTATCCGATCCCGCTCGCCGAACGCGACGCGTCGCCCATCGTTACGGCCGAAGTACCGGGAACGGAACAGGCGGCTCCAGGACGCGTCGGCCATTTCCCAGTGGGCGTCGGTGTAGAACTCGGTCCAGGCGTGACGCTCTCCCGGAAAGGCCCACCGCCCGGTTCGGGAACTGAACGGCAGCATCTCCGGGAACGTAATGCCGGTGATGCTTCGGGCCGGGATCCCTGCGGCCCGGCAAAGCGCTGCCATCAAATTGGCAAAGTCGGTGCTTACCCCTTCCTTGTTCCGGTAGGCTTCCAGGGCGCTCTGCCGGGTTTCGCCCGGCCTCTCTTTCGGCCACGATAAATGCGCCGTGGTAAACGCGTATATGCCGTAGGCGTCCTTTCGCGAGCGTCCGGAGGACAGGCGCAATGCTTCGTTGACGATTGCCAGGTTGTCCGACTCGATATCCTGTGTGGCTGCCAGGTCCGTACCCGCCACGGGGGCCACCCACCGGGTGCGCCCGCTGGGCAGCCGGACGGTATATTGTACGGTTGCGCTCTGCTGCTCTCCCGCGCTCAGCGAATCCTGAAAGCGGATCACGTCGGCCTCTCCGTGCGGGAAACGCCGGAAGCGGCCCGGCCACTGCACATCCAGGCGGTCGATGCGCTGGTACGGCCCGTCGCGCGGGATGAGCACGGCCAGGCGGAGCAGCGTCCCCGCGGAATCGGCGCTGAAGCGGTAGTGCTGGGAAACGCGATAGCTTACGTGCGCCGGAACGAGAAAGAAGGCCGCCAGCGTCAACGGGATGACGACGATCAGGGCCGCCAGATTGACCAGCCGAAGGCGGCGTGATGCTTCAGGAGAGAGAGGAGATTTGCCCATCGGATCGGTGCTTCTCTACTGGATGCCCCTGACAAAACCTCGCGCGATGGGCTATGCGGACCACATGGACATAGCCGGGAAGCGTTTTGTCAGGGATTCTTTCGGGAGAAGGGTAGCCGCCTGTGAGGCGGGTTCCAGGGGCGCTTCAAGGTTCAACCCGAAAAGAATACACACCCTTCACCTAAAAAGCAATGCGCCGTTACCCTCCGGCTTGTAAAGCGGCCTGCTCGATGAGGCGGCCCATGCAGTCGGCCGTTCGTACGGCTACCGTCTGGCCGTTGATCCATACACGGGGCACGCTCAGGCGCGGCACGGCTTCGATCAGCCGGCTCCTGTCGCGCTGTAGCACCATTTCGTACCGCCCGGCTTCTATCTGGTCCAGCATTTGCTGTCCGTCCATGCCTATTTCCCGGGCTATGGTACGGAGTTCCGCATTGGAGAGGCCGCCCTGTTTCTGCGCCGCGAGCTGGCGCTCGATCATCTCGAAATACTTGCCCTGCTCGGCGGCCGCCAGCATGGCCGCCACCTGGTTCTTCGAAAAATCCCACAGGTATACCGGCTTGATGTAGAACCGGGCCCGATCGTTGTATTGTTCGATGACGTGTTCCATCTCGGGCCACAACTCGCGGCAATGCGGGCAGTTCGGGTCGAAGAACTCGATGACGGTTACAGGGGCGCTCGGGTTTCCCCGCACCGGATCCATGCCGGTAATGAAATCTTCGTAGCGTCGGATGGGACTGGCTTCCGGGTCGTAGTAGCACTCGGCGTCGATGCCGGCCGGCGCTGCGCCCG
>CBDUBS010000030.1:0-28145 GCA_965365445.1 uncultured bacterium
ATCTGGTACAGGTTGTACCGGCGGCCGTCGGATTCGGGGATGGGATTGCCGTCGGGGGTTGAACAGATGACGTGCGAGAACCAGGGGTCGTGCGAGACGACGATCTGCTGATCTTTCGAGACGACCACATCCAGTTCGAGGGTGTTTACACCCAGGTCGGCGGCGAGCAGAAAGGCCGGGATGGAGTTTTCGGGCAGCAGTCCGCGGGCTCCGCGATGGCCCTGGAAGTCGAATGGGGGCGGGATGTTTTTCTGTGGAGCCGGCATAGGCGGACCTGCGCACGAGGAGAGGATCAGGAATAGCGCCGGGATCAGGAGCGGCAATAGGACGCCGTGACGAGCGAGCCGCGTTCCGCCCGGCAGGTTGAAGGGGTTTCCGCCCACAACCCGCAGCCCGACACCGGGATAGAGACGGAACGGCTCAATTTCCAAGCAATTCGTGGGCTTTGCGGACGGCGGACGAGGCATCCGGGGCGTAGCCGTCCGCGCCGATTTCCTTTGCGAAGCCGGCCGTTACGGGCGCGCCGCCCACCATGATGAGGGTGCGATCCCGGAGGCCCGCCTGTTCGATGGCTTCGATGGTGCGCTTCATGCCGGGCATGGTCGTCGTGAGCAGGGCCGACATGGCGAGGATCTGGGCGCCCCGGTTCAGTTCTTCGATGAAGCGTTCCGGGGGGACGTCCACGCCGAGGTCAATGACTTCGAAGCCCGCTCCCTCGAACATCATGGCGACAAGGGATTTGCCGATATCGTGCAGGTCGCCTTTGACCGTGCCGATGACGATACGGCCCAGGGAGGGGACGCCGGAATCCACGAGATGCGGTTTGAGCAGTTCCAGCCCGGCTTTCATGGCGCGGGCGGAGATGAGCATCTCCGGGACGAAGTACTCCCCTTCCTCGAACAGCCTGCCGACCTCCTGCATGGCGTCGATCAGGCCGTCGTGGAGGATTTTTTCGGGAGCGACGCCTTCCTGCAGGGCCTGCTCCACGAGGGGAACCACCGGTTTGGCCTGGCCTTCGATGACATGAGCGCGAATCTGTTCGAGCGTGGACATGGGGCGCCTCGTGATGAAAAGGAGTGGGTGGAGTAAGATAGGAAAGAGGGAATCAATTCGCGCGGGTCAGGATGAGCACCCCGTCGTGGTCGAGGGGGGAAGTTAGTTCCAGGACCGCCTCGGGGCCGGCAGAGCCGGCTTCGGTATGCGCGCCGCTTACCGGGTCGAACCAGCGCACGGTAAACGTGCGACTGAATGGGTTGCGGAGTTTTACGGTAAGGGGCGCCGGTAGATAAGCGAGCACGGAGTGGTCGTCGGCGCGCACGACGGAGACGAACTGGTTAAAGGCGTGCGAGCCGGGCTGCTCGATGAGGAGATCCTGCGCGGGCCGGTAGGTCCACCAGTCGAACTGCCCCATGAAGCGGGCGAGGAGGCCGATCTGACGGCTTCCGGGGAGCGAGAGGCTTTCGAGCCAGGAGTGGCGGTTGACGCCCGTACCGTGGTTGAGCATCTGCTCGCCGGAGCGCCGCAGCCAGGGCCAGATGCCGTTAGCCCCATAGGTGATTCCGGCGATGGGGGTGGCGAAGAGGCTCCAGTAGGAGGCGTTGCGTACGTCCCGGTCGGTGATCCGATCCTGGTGGCCCTCGTAGTTGGGTTCCATGTTGATGAGCGGGCGGGGGGGCAGCCGGCTCCATTGCCGGGCCATGGGTCCCTGCGTGATCCACTCGACCACGGGGGCGCTGTTGCTGTGGGAACTCTGGTAGCCGATGACGTCGAGCCAGGGTTCGTCGGTGTAGATGTCGCCGATCCAGGAGCGGCCCATGGAGTGCGTGGCGACGACACCCGGCGGGTCGCCCTGAAAGACGCCGCGGCCGATGGTTTTCCAGCGCTGCTCGAAGGGGCCGGTGTAGTCGCCGTCGCCGCCGAGAATCCAGACGACGTGGTGGGCGCCGTAGCGAGCGACCATGTAGCGGGCCAGCAAAATCGCTTCGGCGTCGGGGAGGTAGTAGCCCGGGCTGAGCTCGCGCCCCTGCCCGCGCGGGAGGGCCCAGAGGAGGACCGGTGCGGCAACCAGCCCGTGGTGGTTTACGGCGTCGAACTTGCCGTCGAGTCGCTGGAAGAAAGTGGGGTTGATACGGATTCGCCCCGCGCCGTCGAAGGCGACCTCGCCGCGCTCGTCGGACGCCCCGCCGCGCCAGGGGGTCGTGACGAACTGGACGACGGAGTAGCCTGTGCCGGCCCGGTCGGTGAGGTAGGTTTCCCATTCCTCATCCGTGGACTTGAGCGCACCGTTCCAGGCCGTACAGGCGGCCCAGAAAAAGGGCTTGCCGTCGGCGTGGGCCAGATGGTAGGCCCCCTCCGGGTGCTCGATGCGGCCCGAGCGGGCGAGCGCTCCTTCCCCGGCGGCCTGAAGGCAGCGGAAGGAGCCGCTGCGTTTGTGCAGGCCGGTGTTGGAGGTATCGGAGGCTTCGGATACCCACGCCCAGGGGCCCGGCTCGTCGGGCATGAAGCGGACTTTCCAGAGGTCGCCGCCGTCCCAGAAACCGTTGACCCGAACCTCGCGGCCCGTAGGTGAGATGAACCGGACGGCGAACGAGGAAAGGTCGTACAGCGGGTTATCGTAGGAGCGGGCGCTGGTAAACGACTGCTCGTAGCGGCCCCAGCGCTCGACGGCAGGGGTTTGCGCCGGGAGCATCCGGGTGAGGGAGAGGCCCAGCAGGAGGAAAAGGGTGATTCGCATGGGGGCAGGCAGGTTGCCGAAAGGTTAGCGGCTCCGAAGCACGTCGATGGGGGGAAGGATGACGGGTTCGTAGGAATCCATCCGGAAGGCGCCGTCCCGGTATCGGATGGCCGGGTTCAACTCGTCCATGTACCGGTAGATGCGCTGCTTCTGCTCGGCCGGGAGGGCGGCAAACTCAGGATACGCCAGCGAGAGTAATTGCTCCAGAGAACCGGCCTTAGCGATGTAGTAATCCAGGCGATGCTCGTGGGAAAACACACCGCCCTTGCCGTCGTCGGTGACAAGCACGGGGGTGGAACTGAATCCTTCGCGGGTGCTGCCTTCGAGGAATACGACCCGCGAGCCGCCGAAGAGGGGCTCCAGGCGTTGCCGTTCGGAATCGAGCGTGAGCGGAGCGCCCTGCCCGATGATTTCATCCGCGTAGTAGCGCATGAGGGCATCCCGGAAGAATACGTGCAACCGGACGGCTTCCAGATACCGGCTGAGGCGGATGGCTTCGTTGTAACGGCCGGCGAGGAAATTGAAATCGTCCTCGATCATCCGGCCCCCGGAGGCCGTGAGGGTTTCGGCGAGGCGGGTTTCGAGCGCCCGGTACGCGGCGGTGGTGGTATCGACCTCCGGGTTGCGTTGCCGGATGAAACTTCGGATTTCGGAACGCACGGCGGAGGGTGTTCTTCCGGCGACGACCAGCGGATCGGCGGCCGGGCGGATCTGCTCGACACCGGTGAGGTCGTGGCCGGGGCGATAGGAGGCATCGCGGCGGACGGGCCGGCGTCCGGAGTCGCTGAGGGAAGGAAGCCGGATGCCCGAGGCGACGGGCCGCCCGGGGGGCGTGCTCCGGAGGGCGATCTCGGCCGGAGCCAGACCGGGGGAAGTGACACGAACGCGGATCACGCCCGGCTCGCTGGTGGAACGGACCAGGTTCTGCACCGGCGTATCGATGTACATGACGCCTTCCATGGCCTCGTGCTTGTTCCGGTCGCTTTCATAGAGCTCGGGACCCACCAGTTTACCGGGACCTTCGACGGACCAGGTGAGGGGGTTGTCGGCTCCGTAGACGTGCACGCCGGCGGCGTCCACGATGTCTACGGAGATCATCGAGATGCCGGAACGGTCGGCGGGAATTTCGGCGGGGGATGCCGAGAGGACGAGCCGTGCGGGCGGACCGGCCATGACGACCGTATCGCGCAGCATGACCCCGCGCCGAGGCCCTTCGGCGATGAGCGCCCCCCGCTCGATGGGTACGTTTTTGAACGTCACGGTGTAGAAGTTGCTTCGGTCGGGCGTTTTACGGCCCATGCTGCGGCCGTTTACGAACAGTTCCACGTAGTCGGCGTTGGAATCGACGATGATGTCCCTGCTCTGCCCGACGTAGGGCATTCGCCAGTAGTGGGGATGGATGAACAGGACCGGCTCGGCGGACCAGTTGGCTTTCCAGAGGTAGTAGCCGTATTTGGGGAAGCGGTACAGGTCGATCCAACCTTTCGGGTTGATGTGCTTGAGCGGGGCGTTGGTGTACTCCCGGTCGGCGCCGTGGTCGGCATAGAGCCAGTGGACGAGGTCCTCATCGATGCGGGCCCGGTTGTTTTCGTGGGAGCGCATACGGAAGTGTTGCCATTCCTCGGTGGAAGCGTGCTGGCCGTTTTCGGGACGGGCGTCCTTTTCATCTACATCGTACCAGCCGCGAATGGTTACGCGCAGCTGATTTTCCATTTCCAGGTCGTCATGGGTATGCTGCACGTAGGGATCGCCTTTCGGGCCGTGCCGGAGGTGAACGATGCGGGTGGTATCTTCCTCCCACACCCAGCGTCCGTCGGCGGGGTCGTTGGTTTCGTTGCCGATGCTCCAGAACAGGATGCTCGGGTGGTTGCGGTCCCGGCGGACCATTTCCCGGACGTTCTGCTCCTGGATGTCCTCCCCGAAATCGATACTTTTGATGTTCGGGACTTCCTCGACCATGATGATGCCGAGGCTATCCGCGAGGTGGTAGAGAATGGGATCGTTCGGGTAGTGGGTGGCCCGAAGGAAGTTCATGCCGAGGTCGTTCCGGATCTGGTCCAGTTCCTTCGCATGGAGCCACTTGGGAATGGCGTCGCCCAGCCAGGGGTATTCCTGGTGGCGGTTGGTGCCGTGGATGTGCACCGGTTCACCGTTGAGGTAGAGCGCATCCGTTTCGTGGTCCCAGTGGAACCAGCGAAAACCGAGGGGACTTTCGTAGGCGTCCACGAGGCGGCCGTCGGTATACAGTTCGGTATGGACCCGGTAGACGTAGGGGTCCTGCGGCGACCAGAGGCGCGGCCGGGAGACGGGCTCGGAGGTTTGATCGAACCGGTGGGTTGCATCCGGCTCGATGGAGGCTTCGGTCTCCATCTGGTCCAGGATGCGCCGGTCGGCATCGACGATGACCGTGCGCAGGCGGGCCTTGCGCGGTGTGCGGCCGTCGTTGCGAACGAACGTTTTTACGTACACGATGCCCCGCTCGTCGCTCACCTCGGGAGTGGTGACGAAGGTTCCGCCTTCGTAGTCGGCCGAGCCCTGGAAGGGGATGTAGAGATCTTCTTTAATGACGAGGCGGACGTCGCGGTAGATGCCGCCGTACACGTCGAAGTTGCCGGCGGTCATGGGCGGGATGCCGCCGAACAGATCGTCGCGGCGGTTGGATACGGCGACGGCCAGGACGTTTTCCGCTCCGAAGCGGACATGGTCGGTCAGGTCGAACGAGAACGACGTGTACCCGCCCTTATGCTCGCCGATGAACCGGCCGTTCAGGTATACGCGGCTGTATTTTTGCACCCCGTCGAATTCGACGAATACTTTTTTTCCTTTCAGGTCGGAACCGAGTTCGAACCGCTTTCGGTACCAGCCCCAACCGTACCACCAGTACGGGTCGTCGCGTTCGGCGGCATTGCGGATGAAGGGATGGACTTCACGGGTGGTCTCGAAGGTGCTCCAGGTATGCGGTACGGCAACGGCAGGCCAGCTGCGGTCGTCGTAGGAGGGAGCGGCTACCTCCGGGGCGATCCGTGTGGAGGGGAAATACTGGAACGTCCAGTCCGTGTTGATCGTCTGCTCGGCTCCGGCTGAGAGCGGCCGGTAGACCTGCCCGGATGCGCGAGGCGGGAGAAGGAATACCAGCGCGGCAATCAGTGAGAGGGGGATTCGTAGTGAGAGCATATCGATTGGACCAAAAGGGGTACGGGCGGAAGTTGAGCCGATCCGGTACGGTAGCCGCCGCACGCGGGTAAAACAAGTCGCGTAACGCTTTTCACGAAGCATTTATGCCCCGGCCGCATCCTCCCCCTTGAGGGAGGCCGCCCTAAGGGACGGAGGGTGTTCCGGCCCGGCCTTGAAGCGGCGCTACTATGGCCTGTTTTTTCATCCCTCATTGTGGATGCATGTACTTTCTTTTGTGGGGACAAAAGAAAGTACCAAAGAAAATCCCTTTCAATCGGCACGCGCGAATCCATCCCCCGACGCGCAGGGCCTACCGTGCGGCGCGGGACTGTGGCGTCAGGCTGCCGTGCCTGGTTGATGCGCCGCCCGCTAACGCGCGATGGATTTCCCGCCGCACCGGCCCCGATTGGGGAAGAAACCTAACGGGATTCGGCGTTTGGCCAGCCTTAAAGTGGCGCTTGAAACGCGCTACTGCCCGAGCGCGGCAACACCCCCACCCCGCTTCGCGGGGCGGTTATGGGATAATTATCGGGTTGAGATATGCAAAAGAGGGTAGCCCCGCTTAGCAGGACGGGTTTCTGGCGCCGTTACCGACCGGCGGGTATGCACGGAGGGCATACGGGGCCTGGCGGGCGGCCGGAAGCCCGATCAGCGCCATGTAGGAGTGAGCCCGGGCATGGACCGAAGCGACCTTACGGATTGGCGCTGGCCAGAAGCTCGATGACGAGGCCGAGGGGTTCGGAGGCGTCCACGTAGGCATATCGACCTCCGGTAAACCGGCCCTGCTGGACGAGGCGCCCTCCATGTCGTTGCAGGAAGGAAACCTGGTCCTCGATATCGTCTACCCTGAACGCGATATGGTGGACCCCTTCGCCGCGGGCATCCAGGGTTTCCTGCCAGGTGCTCGGTCCGCCGACGGGTTCGATGAGTTCGAGGGTAAGGTTGTCGAGTTTGATGAAGGCGAGTCTGGCGCGTCCGGTGGTCGTCTGGCCGTTATACAGGATGTGCGTTTTGTCTGCGGTGTCCGTCAGGCGAACGCCGGGGACCTCCACACCGAACACCTCGGCATAGCGGCGGGCGGAGGCTTCGATATCCTTTACGACGATGGCGACCTGGGTTACGTTACGGCTACCGAAGGCACTGGCGGGACCCATTTCCCGGCCGGCGAGGAACGAGAAGCCGGCCAGCAGCAAGGCGGCCGGAACGATAAGCATACGCATGATGATTCCTCCGATCAGAAGGTGGGGGGTATGATCGGAGGATACGTCGGCCGGAGACGCCGGGCAACCCCTATTCGTCGGAGGCCCGGCGGGTGGTGATGAGGATGACGCCGTTGGCTCCGCGCGAGCCGTAGATGGCGGTGGCAGAGGCGTCCTTGAGTACGTCGATGGAGGCAATGTCGTTCGGGTTGATGTGGGCGAGGCCCATCCCGTCCGACGTCTGGAGCGGCATCCCGTCGAGCACCACGAGCGGTTCGTTACTGCCGTAAATGGAGCTGACTCCCCGAATCCGGATGGAGTATCCGTTGCGGTCCCGAATGACCTGCACGCCCGCGAAGCGGCCTTCGAGCAGCTCTTCCACGCGCTGGACCGAGCGGTCCTCGAAGTCGTCCCGGTCGGCGGAGGCCACCGACGCAGTAGACTGCGACGGCGCCATGGTGCCGTACCCGATGTTGACTTCTTTTTCCTTCGTTACCGATCCGGCCTCACGGCTTCCGGTGCATGCCGCGAGCACAAAGGAAGCGCTTACCGCCAGGACGACCAGGAGGGTTCCTCCCAAGGTACCGTTACGTTTCATAATAAACCTTCAATGGCCTGGTGGGACCTCCCGGGGATCTCCGAACGAGGGAGGCAGGGCAGGGATTTTTCAACGAGAGACCCGTCGAGCCGCCGGCGAAGAAGCACACAGAAAGGGACCTCCCATCCGCCGGGGCCGTTACTCCTTACACCTCTTCAATAATGCGGCACTTAGCATACAGTTGCAATGCAAACGAGGTTTCTTCCTTCTTCCATTTCCATGTCAAAGGAATAAAATAAATTACGATTGATCGCCAAACGATTCCTGTACAGACCACCGGCCCATGACGACCCGTTCGACCGCATTCCTTCTCGCCGCATTCGTGGCGCAGGGCGCCGACAGGAGCGCAGCATCTCGAACGGATTCAAGGCGGGTATATGTGAGATGAAGGCGAAAGGGGCTACCCGAGGGCAGCCCCTTTTTCCAAAGTATATCAGACGACGGGCGCCCAGCCGGGTTCGTAGTCGCGGCTCCAGAGCTTAACGGCTTCCGGATCGTTTTTGATATGCCCCGTGGCAGGATCAATATCGAGGGTGCGGCCTACTTTCTGGGCGATGTTGCCCAGGTGACAGAGCAGTACGCTCTTGTGGCCTTCCGTGATGGGTGCGTTCAGCGCTTCGCCCTTTACGATGCCGTTGACGAAGTTCTGCGCGTGATAATCGGTCAGGATGTCCTCCCCGACCGTGTTGGTGCCGTCGCTTCGGGCGCCGGTCATTACGCGGCGGACTTCCTTACCGCCGAGGTCGTACTGGATGTAGCCGTCGCGGTCGATGAGGATGCTGCCTTCGGTTCCGTGGATGACGGCGCCACGGCCGCGGTCGTAGACGGGCAGGCCGTTGCAACTCCGCCCGTCCCAGGTGATGGCGGATTCGTTGCCGAACTCGAAGGTCATGACCTGCGTGTCGTAGAACTCCCAGTCGTCGTTGTAGTGGAAGCGGCCGCCGCCGGAGGTAACGCGGGTGGGGTAATCGACGCCCAGGGCCCAACGGCTGAAATCGACTTCGTGCGTGGCGTTGTTGCAGGATTCGCCGGTGCCCCAGTTCCAGAACCAGTGCCAGTTGTAGTGGATGAGGTTATCCTGATAGGGGCGGCGGGGAGCCGGACCCTGCCAGAGCTCGTAATTCAGCCAGTCGGGCACGGGGGCAGGTTTGCCGATACCGATGGGTCCGCGTTTGTTGGCATACCAGGTTCTGGCGAAGTACGGCCTGCCGATGACGCCGGAGCCGATTTCCCCGATGGCCTGGATGGACTCCGGAGCGGAGCGCTGCTGGGTGCCCATCTGGACGACTTTCCCGGTTTTGCGCTGGGCTTCGACCAGCAGCTCGCCCTCGCGCGGGTTATGTCCGCAGGGCTTCTCGACGTAGACGTGTTTGCCGGCCTGGAGCGCCATGATAGCCATCGGGGCGTGCCAGTGGTCCGGTGTGGCGATCATGACGGCATCGACGGCCGGGTCATCGAGGACGCGGCGGAAATCCTCGACCGCTTTCGGCGTGTGGCCCTGCGTTCGGGCTACGCGGTCCACGACTTTTTCGAGCGCCCGGGAGTCTACATCCACGACGTGGGTGATATCCAGGTTGGGTACGCGGGCGAAGCTGCCCGCCACCGCCGCGCCACGGCTGTTGATGCCGATGGCGGCCAGGGCAACGCGGTCGTTGGCCCCCATGATGCGCCCGTAGGCTCCGGCCGGGGCCACGAAGGCAACGCCGGTTCCGGCGGCCACCTTTTTCAGAAAGCTGCGGCGAGAATGAGACTTCAGCGACATGATATCCCTCGTGTTAGAGTACGAAAGCCGGGCCGAACGAAGCATCGGAAACGTCCAGCGATGCTTTTTCATGTATAATCATTTCCCCGGAAAGAAGCTACGACCTACCGGTATCTTCAGGGAGCCCCTGCGCCTGCCCGAAGGCGTTAACTCAGAAATTACGAGAACGAGAAAGCGAATTCGATATATTTTTTAATGAACCGTTTCACCCTGACCATCCTCATGACCTTTAAGAAGGCGCTCCTCGCCGCCCTGCTCGCGATGCTCTCGGGTTGCACCCCGGCCCCGCTGGTCGATTACGGGCCGCCGCCGCCCCGGTGGGTGAAAGGCAACGTGCACACCCATTCGCTGTGGAGCGACGGCACGGACTTTCCGGAGGTTGTGATCTCCTGGTACAAGGAAAACGGATACGACTTTCTGGCCGTATCCGATCATAATACGATTGCCGACGGGGAGAAGTGGGTGGAGCCCGCCGGAAAACCCTCCGGGGCAGCCGCCCTGGATGCGTACCTGGCCCGGTTCGGAGAGGATTGGGTGGAACAACGGGAAGAAAACGGGCGGATGCGGGTCCGGTTGAAGCCATTCGAGGAGTACCGTTCGCTGCTCGAGACGCCGGGCCGGTTTCTGCTGATCCGAAGCGAGGAGATTTCCGATCATTTCGAGAAAAAACCCCTGCACGTCAACGCGCACAATCTGGATACGCTGATCGTCCCGCAGGGGGGCGGCAGCGTGCGCGATGTGCTTCAGAACAATATCGACGCGGCGCTCGAACATGGCCGGACCGCCGGGAGATCGGTGCTGGCCCACGTCAACCACCCGAATTTCGGATGGGCCGTTACAGCGGAGGATCTGATCGGGCTGGAAGGCGAGCGGTTTTTCGAGGTGTACAACGGGCATCCGCTGGTCCATAATGAAGGAGACGCTCTGCATCCATCGACCGAGCGGCTGTGGGATATCGTCCTGACCCGGCGGCTTACGGAGGGCCGGGGATTGCTGTACGGGTTGGCTACGGACGACGCCCACAACTTCCGGCGCATGGATTCCACGACGAGCAACCCCGGGCGGGGCTGGATCGTGGTGCGGACCGGTCCGCTGACGGCGGAAGCCATCATCGGTGCGATGGATATGGGGGATTTTTATGCATCCACCGGGGTAACCCTGAAGGAAATCAGCGTGGCGCCCGATGCATTGCGCCTCTCGATCTGGCCGGAGCCGGGCGTCGGGTACCACACCGAGTTCATCGGCACCCGGAAGGGGTACGACGCCCGTTCGGAAGCCCTGACCGACCCGGAAGGTTTGCCCGTAACGCGCCGCTACAGCGACGAAATGGGCGAGGTGCTGGCCGAGGCGAGCGGCCCGAATCCGTCGTACCGGTTCACGGGCGATGAATTGTACGTACGGGCCCGCATCCGGTCCTCGAAGCCAAAAGCCAACGGAATCCGGCATGACGAACGAGAGACGGCCTGGACGCAGCCGGTATCCCCCGATTCCGTCGCCCAGGCTGTACGACGGAGATAAACACGAGGTTATTCGATGCGATACAAACTACTGGGCCGAAGCGGCCTGCGCGTATCCGAGCTTGCCCTGGGCGCTATGACGTTCGGCGAGAACTGGGGCTGGGGCGCCTCGAAGGAGGAAAGCCGCCGCCTGTTCGACTGCTTTGCCGAAGCGGGGGGTAACTTTATCGATACGGCCAACCGGTATACGGACGGCACGAGCGAGCAATACGTCGGGGAGTTCATTCGATCCGAGCGCGAGCGGTTCGTCGTGGCGACCAAATACACGCTCTGGATGCGTCACAAGGACCCCAATGCGGGAGGAAGCCACCGGAAGAACCTGGTGCAGTCGGTGGAGGCCAGCCTGAAACGCCTCGGGGTGGAGTACATCGATCTGTTGTGGGTGCACGCCTGGGATGCGTTTACGCCCGTCGAAGAGATGATGCGAAGCCTGGACGACCTGGTGCGTTCGGGAAAGGTGTTGTATATCGGGGTGTCGGATACGCCGGCGTGGGTGGCGGCGCAGGCGAACACGCTGGCCGACTGGCGCGGCTGGACCCGCTTCGTGGGCTTGCAGATCCGGTATAATTTGATTGACCGGGCGGCCGAGCGCGACCTGTTGCCGATGGCGCGGGCGCTGGACCTGGCGGTTACGCCATGGTCGGTGCTCGGGGCGGGGGTGCTGACCGGCAAGTACAATCGGAAGACTCCTCCGGAGCAGGGGCGGGTGAAGGATACCGCCGGAAAGGATGAGCGAAATTTGCGGGTGGCGGCGGAAGTGGTGAAGGCAGCGAAGGAGGTGGGGTGCACCCCGTCGCAGGCGGCTCTGGCGTGGGTCCGGCAGCAGCCGGGCGTCATCGTACCCCTCATCGGGGCGCGCACACTGGATCAGTTGAAAGACAACCTGGGCGCCCTAGACGTTCGGTTGGACGAAAGCACGATGCAGCGTTTGAGCGATGCGGCCCCGATCGAACTCGGGTTTCCGCATGATTTCCTTTCCGGCCCTGCGGTCCGCGACCTGGTGTATGCCGGGATGTACGACCAGATCGACAACCACCGCACAGCGGGCTAGCTCCGGTCAGGGAGCCGGAAGGGTGGCGTAAACCGGGACGTCCGGGATGACGGTGAAGGCCGACCAGCCTCCCTTGATCTCCGTGCCGCGGACGGTTCTTTTCCCTTTATCTGCACCTTCCGGCGTCGGTTCGGCCAGCGAATCGGGGACTGCCCATTCCGGATGGGTGTACGGCAGGTTATCCGGGAGCGAAGCGGGCTTTGCAATGCCCTGCGGCCCCTGCATCATGTCAGAAGCCGCATCCCGGGCATATCGGTGCAGGAATGCGCCGCTCGAAACAACGACAAACAGCGTCGTTGCGGTCAGGAAAGCGATGAGGCGGCGGCGCGCCCGCCTGGCGGAAGTCCGGCAGGAAACTGAATAGACGGACATAGGAACAGCTCCGGGTGGTGGCAAAGGGACGGTCCGGAATGCCTCCATTATCGGCGGGCAGGCCCGATCATTAACCGGGCCGCGATAATTTTGCCCGGACAGGGCGCTGCACGAAGTCGGAAAAAGGTGCCCCGGGTATCCGGGAAAAAGGTGCCGGAAAGGGTCAGGCGGCCGGGGCGTCCGGAGCGCGATTTCCCTTTTCGGGCCGGTGAGGTGTTTGGCAGAGCATTTGAATTCAGGGCGGCCATACCGATAGAGCCTGCCATGCTACAACGCCTCAGCACCCCCTTCGCCTCGATGTCCGAGATGGCGCGCCAGCAGGAGCGCATCGCGAACAACCTGGCCAACGCCAACACGATCGGATTTCGCCGGGATCGGACATTCTCCGAAACCCTGAGCGAAGAACTCGACCCTGAGAACGCCCCCGTGACGGATCGGATCACGAGCCAGTGGGCCGACCCGGAGCAGGGAGCGCTCGAATCCACCGGCAACCCGCTGGACGTGGCGCTCAAGGGCGAGGGGCTGTTTGCCTTCCGGGACGAGCAGACGGGCGCAGAGCGTTTCGGTCGAGCCGGGCGTTTCGCTCTCGGCCGGGACGGCCTTTTGCGGACGCCGGAGGGATTGCAGGTGCAAGGAATCGAGGCTCCTATCCGGATACCACCCGGAGCCGCTTCCATCGAGATCGACGCGCAAGGGGCGATATGGGCCGACGGAAAGCCGGCCGGCCGCCTTCGGATCGTGGAGTCGCCCGAGCCGGAGCGATTGCGGCGCGTATCGGGCGCGATGTTTGAGATCGAGGGGAAAGCGCCCGCCAACCTCGGCAAACCCGACGTGCTTCAGGGATACGTGGAGACGAGCAACGTGAACCCGCTGAAGGAAATGTCCGATATGATCGTCCACTTCCGCCTGTTCGAGTCGCAGCAGAAGATTATCCAGTCCACGGACCAGTTGCTGGGACAGGTTACGCGGGAGCTCGGCAAGTTCTGATCCTGCCCCATAATACACCGATACCATCATGCTACGAGCCTTACGCACCGCCGCTCTCGGGATGAGCGCCCAGCAGGCCGGGGTAGACAACATCGCCAACAACCTGGCCAATGCCGGCACGACAGGCTACAAGCGGTCGAACATCGTGTTTCACGACCTGCTGTACCAGTCCATGCAGACGGGAGGCACCGGGGAGGCCGACGCACGCACGCAGCCGGCCTCGTTGCAGGTAGGCCACGGCGCGGCGGCGGTAGCCACCGTGCGCAACTTCACCCAGGGCGACCTGAGCCAGACGAACAACCAGCTCGACCTGGCGATCAACGGGCGGGGGTTCTTTCAGCTTCGCCGTCCGGACGGATCGCAGGCCTACACCCGCGACGGTACATTTACGATGAGCGCCGACGGCGCGATTGTGGATCAGACCGGATTGATCCTGGAGCCGGAAGTCAACATTCCGCAGGATGCCGTTGAGATTCACATCAGTCAGGACGGGGTGCTGAAGGTGCGCTTGCAGGGCGAGCCGGACTTCGTGGAGATCGGGCAACTCGAACTCGCCATGTTCCAGAACCCGGGCGGCCTCAACCCGCTGGGGGGCAACGTGTTCGAGCAGACCGAAGCCAGCGGCGAGCCCGTCATCAGCACGCCCGGACGGGACGGGATCGGGGTAATCAAGCAGGGCTTCCTGGAGACGGCGAATGTGGATGTGGTGCAGGAGATGGTAAGCCTGATCGCGGCGCAACGCGCATACGAAATCAACTCGAAGATGGTGACTACGGGCGAAGAAATGCTCCAGATCGCCAACAACATGAAGCGTTGATTCCCGTTACCATGAAGCCCTTTGCCCTCATTTTGCCGGCCTGTCTGGCGGTGTTTGCCTTCGGAGGGACGGAACCACCCGGTGAACGCATCCGGGAGGCCGCCGAAGAGGCGCTGAGGGAGCGATTCCCGGACGCGGCCCCGTATCTGGAAGTGCGCGTCGTGCGGACGGACGAGGGCGCCGATACCCTGGAGGCTCCGGGGGTGCACTTTCCGTCGTTGCGGGCTTTACCCTCCGGGCACACGCAAATCGGCCTGACCACGAAGGAAGGCGTATCGGCGGGGTGGGCCATGCTGTACGTTGCCCGGTTCGACACCGTCGCCGTGGCCCGGCAGTCCGTCCGGGCGGGAGATACGGTGGCGGGGGAGGTAATCGGGCCGGCGCGGATAGAGACGACCCGCTTTCCCGGCGAGCCGCTGCGGTGGAGGGATCTCCCGGATGGCCCGCTCGTGGCCGACCGAAACCTGGCGGCCGGTCAGGCGCTGCGCATCGGCGACGTGCGCCCTCCGGACCTGGTGCATACCGGAGAGGCTGTCATGATGCGATACACTCGCAACGGCCTCGACGTACGGATACCCGGCGCCGCCCGAGAGCGCGGCGGGAAGGGCACGCTCATTCGCATTTTTTCCTCGACCACACGCGCTACCTACCGGGCCCGGATAACGGGGCCGGGCGAGGCCGAGTGGGTCGCAACCCTGTAATCGCCATGTCTTTCAGACCATTCTGGCTCGTATTGCTGCTCATTCCGACCGCCGCTACGGCGCAGTCCCTGTATTCCGATCCGAAGGCGCATCAGGCGGGGGACGTCCTCACCGTGCGGCTGGCCGAGCGGACGGCAGCCCAGCGCGAAAGCATCTATGACAACGAATCCAGCTCGGCCACGAGCGGGGGGTATTCCGGCGCCGGCGGCGACGTACAGACCCGGTTCGCGGTGGACGCCCAGTTCGGCCGGGATTCGCGCAACCGCAACCAGACAGTGCAGAGCGATTTGCTGAACGGGTACATCACGGCCCTCGTCACGGCGCGAGACTCGACGGGCAACCTGATCATCAAGGGCGAGCGCCGGATCAACGTAAACGGCGTGGCCCACGTTATGCGGGTGGCCGGCACGGTGCGCCCCGCCGACATCCGGTACGACAACTCGATCTACTCCTTCCAGATCGCCAACGCGCAGGTCGAGTACCGGCGGGCCGGATTCGGGCGAAAGTTCCTGAAGCCGGGCACGCTGACCCGGCTGGTGGGCGTGGGCCTGCTGGGCGCAGCCGTCATGGGCATCATGCAGAAATGACCTTCACTTACGCCAAGCCTTTCATAGCCAATGCCGACGACATCGCCGCTTTTTCAGCACCAGACGCACGGTAATGCGCAACAGGGTCATCCAGATTCCGGCGGCCTCCACCCGGCCATACGCCGGCTGGCCGGTATGTTCATCCTCGTCGCGGCGCTCGCGCCGGGAGCGCCTGTCCGGGCGCAAGATAATGCGTCGGTCCGATTGAAGGATCTGGTGGTGATGCAGGGGATCACGCCGGTGCAACTGACCGGGTACGGGCTGGTGGTGGGGCTGGACCGCACGGGAGACCGGGCGCAGGGGCGGCGGGGCTCGCCGCACACGGTGCAGAGCATCGCCAACATGCTCCAGCGGTTCGGGATTACGGTAGACCCGGGCCTGCTTACGACCCGGAATACCGCTGCCGTGCTCGTCACGGCGACGTTGCCGGCGTTCAGCGGTCCGGGCAGCTCGCTCGACGTGACGGTTTCCTCGCTGGGCGACGCTCGCTCGCTTACGGGCGGGGTGCTGCTCCAGACGCCGCTGGTGGACCCGTTGACTCAGCAGGTGCTCGTCATGGCGCAGGGGCCCCTTTCGACTGGAGCGGTGCAGGTAGCCAGCCGGGGCTCGAGCGTGAAAATCAACCATACGAATACCGGGCGCGTCCCGAACGGAGGCGTCATCGTGAACAACCGCCCGGCGGCGTTGCCCGGCGACAGCGTGGGCTTCGTGCTGAAGCGGCCCGACTTCTCGAACGCGAGCCGGATCGTGCAGGCCATCAATGCCGTGGCTCCGGACGCCGCTGCGGCTCCGCACCCCGGCCTTGTGACCGTGCGGATTCCGGCCGATGCAGGCGGGCCTACGGCTTTTCTGGCGTCGCTGGATACGCTCCGGGTGGGCGTCGATCTGCCGGCGCGGGTGGTCATCAACGAGCGCACGGGCACGATAGTAGCCGGTGGAAACGTAAAAATCGGGCAGGTGATGGTCACTTACGGGAATATCGTCGTATCCACTAAAGAAAGACCCCTTGTATCGCAGCCCGCCCCGCTCGGGCAGGGCGAGACCGTCGTAGCCGCCGAAGGATCGGCCACGGTGGACGAGGATGCCACCCGGAGCGTCGTCCTGTCGGCCAATACCGACGTGAACCAGCTGGCGGCGGCGCTGAACGAGCTGGGCATGACCGCCCGGGACGTAATCGCCATTTTCCAGGCCATCGACCGGGCGGGAGCGCTCCAGGCCGAGCTGGTGATCCTGTAGGTGATACCAACCATGATCGTACACAATCAGCCGACGATTTCCGATGCGATTCCGAAAGGAGCCGACAAAACCCGGTCGGTAGAGGAAACGGCGAGCCAATTCGAGGAAGTGCTCGCCCGGCAGTTCGTGCAGGTGATGACCAAAAATCTGTTCGAGCAGAACCTCGCCGGGGAGGATGGTCCCGGGTGGATGTCCGGGCAGGCCGATATACAGCGCGACGTACTGACGGACGTGCTGACGAAGCACCTCGTGGAGCAGGGCGGGCTTGGTTTATCGGAGATGCTCGTCCGGCAGTGGCAAACACGCAATCAGGAACAGGATCCCCCGGTGGAGGGATCGAAGTAGGGGAAATATGAATCAGGAAATGCCGACCTCGACGGGTCAGAACGTACTGTCGTTTACAGGAGCCGTCATCGAGACGCTCAGGCAGGAACTGGAGGCGCTGGTGCTCCTGGAGAGCGCCCTGGGGGCCGAGTTCGACGCGCTGCGCCGGCGGGACCTCGAAGGGATGGAGCAGCACGCCCACCGCACCACCGAGGCGGTCAGCCGCCTCGAACGAATCGGGCAGGCTCGCGAGCGACAGGGGCGCCTGTTGCACCGGATGCTCCTGCCGATGGTGGAACGGGCGAGCCTGGGCCAGATGATCGACGCGCTGGAGGAACTGCCCGGCGCAGAGGCTTCGGCCGCCGAGTTGCGGGAAGCATACGGGCAGGTTCGGCGACAGGCCCAGTTTACCCAGCAGCAGGGCGAAGAACTGGCCTTTACCCTTCAGTATGCCGCCCGCCTCACACAGGATGTGGTCAGAACCCTTCACGACCTTCAAGCCTCACCGGGTCTGCGCGTGTATACGGCGCAGGGATGCCCGGCGCAAGCCGCAGGGTCCCGTTCCATGATGAATCGGGTCGGATAACATTATGAGCATCAACCAGCTCATCGAAATCGGGCGGAGCAGCCTGCGCACGGCCGGCGCCGGCATCAATACGGCCGGGCAGAACATTGCCAACGCAGAAACGGCGGGGTATACCCGGCGGCGGATCATTCAGGAGCCGAAAGCGATCGTCTCCTCCGGGATTCAGATGCGCACTCCGTGGAACCAGCCGCTGGGGGCGGGCGTCGGGGTGGCGGCATTCGAGCGGGTGCGCGACGCCCTGCTGCTTTCGGCCTCCCGGGAGGCCCGATCCGCCGTAGGTTCCTCGACGGAAGAATCGAAGTTGCTGGGCGCCATACAGGAAATGCTGGGGCCGAGCGGCGGCCCCTCGCTGACGGACGCGCTGGGTGCGTATTACAACGCCTGGAACGACGTGGCCGACCATCCGACGGATGAAGGGGTACGCTGGACGTTGCTTTCCAGAGCCGAAACCGTGGCGGGCGCACTGAACCGCCTGGACACCGAGTTGCGGGCCTTCACGGATGAGGTGCGAGGCGAGCTGCAGAGCGGCGTCGAGTCCGCCAACGGCCTGATCGACGAGATCGCCGCATTGAATGTTACCATTCGGGAAGCGCGGTTCAGCGGAGCGCCGGATCTGGAGGCCGAGGACCGGCGCGACCAGGCCATTCAGGAGCTGGCCGTTTACATGCCGGTGAAGGTTCAGGACGGCCCTAACGGTATGGCCGTAACCGTGGGCGGCATATCGGTGGTGCAGGGCGACCATGCGACCCACCTGGCCGTGAGCCAGAGCCCTGACGGGAAAGTTGCGGTGCAGTTTGCGGGCCTCGGCGTGCCGTACGCGGCGCCCTCCGGCGAGGACGGGCGGGTGGGGGCCTGGACCCGGACGATCAATACTACCCTGCTGCATGACGACGCCGATCCGACAAAAGACGGGCTTCTCACCCGGCTCGACAACCTGGCCCGGAACCTGGTCGAACAAACCAACGCCGCCCACACGGCCGGGTTCGACCTGGACGGCAACACGGGCACAGCATTTTTCGATCCGGCCGGTCTACGGGCCGGAACCATCCGGGTGGCCGTTACGGCTCCCCGGGGGGTGGCGGCCGCCGGTTCGATGACGGACGCGCTGGGCAATACGATTTCGAGGGGGCCAGGGGACAGCACAACGGCCCTGGCCGTCGCCGGGCTCCGGACAGGATCCGAGCGCGAGGCCATTGATTCGGGGGTTTGGATTGGAGCGAAGGCGAGGCAGGCCGGCACGGCGGCCTCGGCGGCCACGGCCTCGGCCGATCATCTGGAAGCCATGGAGAGCAGCCTTTCGGGCGTGTCGCTGGACGACGAACTGGCGAACCTGATCCAGTACCAGCAGGCGTACGCCGCCTCGGCACGCATCCTGAACACGGCCCAGGAGATGATGGATACCCTGCTCAGTCTGTAAAAACTCGTAGCACCGGAAGCATAAACCCGCACCATAGCGAACAGGGCAGAACATGTTGAGCGAACGTTTTTCATCGGTAAACCTGACCCGCCAGAGGGCCCTGTACGGCTCTTCCACGGACCGGGGAAGCCAGAACATCCGGGCGGAACTGGCCCGCTTGCAGGAGCAGACCATCACCCAGAAAGAGGTCAACCGCGCTTCCGACGACCCGACGGCCTTTGCCGGCGCCCGCAAGATGGAGTCGCTGGCCCGGCAGTACGAACAGTACATGCGCTCGATCAGCGCCTCGCGAACCTGGAGCCGGGACACGCAGGAGCGCCTGCACACCCTGACCGAGCTGTTTTCGCAGGCTTCGGTGTACGGCGTACAGGGCGCCACGGCTACGCTCTCCACCGAGGACAGGGAAACCCTGGCCCGGCACATCGACACGATCAGGCTGGAAGTGACCGAGCAGCTCAACGCCCGGAGCGGCGACGAATATCTGTTCGCCGGAAATGAGACGCTGGCCGCCCCTCCGTTTGATGCCAACGGCGATCCCGTCCCGGCGGACTACAGCCGGGTAGAGGGGTCGCGTACGCGAGCCATCGGTCCGGGCGTGAACCTGAAGGTCAACGTGACGGGGCGAGAGGTTCACGACACCGGCCAGGGGTATACTATCATCGACAGCCTGCGCAACCTTTCGCTGGCCCTGCGGACGCCCGGCGGGGACGTCCAGACCGCCCTCGGGGAAGTGCAGACGTCGCACAAGCACCTGATCGACGTGGGGGCGCGGAACGGCGCGACGCTCAACCGCATGGACCGCATCGAGGAGCAGCTTACCGAGGCCAACCTGCGCGTCAGGAGCCGCCAGTCCGACCTGGAGGACGCCGATCTGCTGGAGACGATGACCGCTTTGCAGAAAGCCCAGACCAGTCTGGAAGCCTCTCTGAAAGTGACGGCTTCGATGCTGCGCACCACCCTGCTCGACTACATCGACTGATGTTCTCCTTTCGCCGAGGAAGCCTTGCCGCTCCGATAACGGCCGGTACCGTCCCGACCAGCGGGCTTGCCGCTGGAGGGGGAGCGGGCGGCTCCGTCGTTGAAGCGGCTCCGGCGGATCGGCCGTCGCCTACGACGCTCAGCCGCCTCGAGCTTCGGTGCCCTCCCCTCCCGACGACGCTCGTCGAGGCGATGGATCTGATGAACCACCCCGACAGCATCGAAGTGAAGCCGGTAGCCGCCATGGTGGAGCGCGACCCGGTGGTGGTGGCCCGGCTGCTCCAGACGGTCAACTCGGCGTACTATGGCTTGCAGCGCAAGGTTAACAGCGTGGAGCGGGCCATCGTGCTGCTGGGGCCGGTGGCCGTGGCGGGCATCGTCGTCAACATGAGCATGCTCCGGCTGCGCAGCGTGCTCGACGGGCCGGCCTCGGGCCTGTTCAACCGCCTCATCCAGCACTCGTCGGCGACCGCGTTCATAACGCGCCATCTGGTCAACACCGTGTTCGGGGGGCGGCGCAACCCTTCGTTTTCCGCCCCGCAGTGGGGGCTCAGCCTTACGGCGGGGCTGCTCCACGACTTCGGGAAAATCATTCTTGTGTATAACTTCCCGAAAGAGGCCGTTGCCCTGTATGAAAACGAAACCCTGCACCGACAGGTAAACCTGGCCGACTCCAGAGATATGGAGCGGTTGCTCTTCGGGTACGACCACACGGAAGCCGGAGAGTATGCGGGGTGGAAGTTGCAGCTTCCCGACGTGCTGGTTTCGGTGATGGGCAACCACCACGACCCGGACCGGGTAACGGGCGACGATGCGCTTCGGCGGCTCGTACTGGTTACGTCGGCGGCCAACGCGGCAGCCAAAGGGATGGGCCACGACATCCACAACGTGCTTTCGTGGGAAGCGTGCCGGCAGGACCCTATCTGGATGGTGCTCTCGGCGGAGTGCCAGGCCCCGTTTGACGACGTGGAGGAGCTGCTGGCCGAAGTCGCGGCCCTGAAGCCGGACGTAGACGAGTACGTGGCGAGCATGTCCGAGCCGGTGTCGCCCCCTGCGGGACGCCGGTAAACGGCCCTGCCTTTCATCTGAAACCCCGCCCGTACGTCCGACGGTGGGGTTTTTGCGTTTCCGACACCCCGGCCCGATCTGCAGACGGAAATATTTTCGCCCCCGGATTTAAGCCGACGCCCCACGCTGCGATAACAGCCACAGAGCGAAACGCTCGACGCCAGAACCTAACTGCCAAACAAACAAAAAGAAAGGGAGCAAAACCATGGGACTCGGTGACTTAACACGCGTCAAAACGAACATCTCGGCAATGGAAGCGCTGGCTTCGTTGCAGAAAACGAACGGCGAACTGGGTATGCGCCAGCAGCGCCTGGCCACCGGCAGCCGCATCAACCGCGCCGAAGACGACTCCGCCGGCTACTCCATCAGCAAAAAGCTCGAAGCCAAAACCCGCGGACAGGCCCAGGCCATCGCCAACATCGGCGACGCCAAAAGCTTGCTGACGGTTGGCGAGGGCGCGTTGAACACGGTGATGGACATTTTGCAGACGATGAAGGAGAAAGCGGTGCAGGCGGCCAACGACACGCTCGGCAGCGAAGAGCGCACGGCCATCTCGAACCAGCTCTCCGCCCTGCGCTCGGAAATCGCCGACGTGTTCGACACGGCCGAGTTCAACGGAAAAGACATTTTCGACGCGACCGGGGATACCGACTTCGTATTCCAGGTGGGGGCGGAGAAAGGCGACAATTTTCGCGTTACCGTTGCGGCCACGAGTGACAAGGCGCTGCTGGGCAGCACCGAAACGCTCAGCAACGGCGCCATGAGCGTCGCCAGCGCCAGCGCCTACGGCCTCACGCTCGCCACCGCCTCCGCCGGATGGCAGGCCGGCACCTCGAACGCCTCCGCGCTCAGCGTCAACTACACCGGCAGCGACGCCGGACGCACCTACGCCGTCGCCTACGACGATACCAACAAAAAACTCAACTACGGCTACACCAGCTCCGACGGCACCAAAGTCTCCGGATCGGTCGCCTTCGACCCGGCCAAGTACAGCGCAGGCGATACCGTCAAAATCGGCGACGACCTCGAAATCAGCTTCAACGACGCCGACAAGGGCGGAGCCGGCAACTTCGCCACCGCCATGACGGCCAACACCGGACGCGCCTTCAAGGTGGCCGCCAGCACCGCCGGCAGCCTCAACGTGGACGACCACGCCAACGCCAGCAACACGCTCTCGAAGATCGACGCGGCCATCAAGAAAGTCTCCGAACAACTCGGCGGACTGGGCGATTCGCAAAAGCGCCTGACCTTCAAGCAGGAGAACGTCCAGACGTCGATGACCAACTACGAAGCGGCCCGCGCCCGTATCGCCGACGCCGACTTCGCCCAGGAGCAGATGCAGATCGTGAAACTCCAGATCCTGCAGCAGACCGGAACGGCCACGCTGGCTCAGGCCAACTCCGCTCCCCAGTCCGTACTGTCCCTGTTCGGTTAATCAAGAATAAGCAGTGGGGCGCGGAGCAACGCTCCGGCCCCACCTTAGGATGCACACCATAAACACAGAAGCGAACGCGGGGCATTCCGCCTACCACAGCAAGAGACCCCACCCGCCTCTACCGTACACCCTCAAACAAAAGGTACAAAAAAATGGGACTCGGTGACTTAACACGCGTCAAAACGAACATCTCGGCGATGGAGGCCCTTTCGTCGCTGCAGAAAACGAACGGCGAACTGGGTATGCGCCAGCAGCGCCTGGCCACCGGCAGCCGCATCAACCGCGCCGAAGACGACTCCGCCGGCTACTCCATCAGCAAAAAGCTCGAAGCCAAAACCCGCGGACAGGCCCAGGCCATCGCCAACATCGGCGACGCCAAAAGCTTGCTGACGGTTGGCGAGGGCGCGTTGAACACGGTGATGGACATTTTGCAGACGATGAAGGAGAAAGCGGTGCAGGCGGCCAACGACACGCTCGGCAGCGAAGAGCGCACGGCCATCTCGAACCAGCTCTCCGCCCTGCGCTCGGAAATCGCCGACGTGTTCGACACGGCCGAGTTCAACGGAAAAGACATTTTCGACGCGACCGGGGATACCGACTTCGTATTCCAGGTGGGGGCGGAGAAAGGCGACAATTTTCGCGTTACCGTTGCGGCCACGAGTGACAAGGCGCTGCTGGGCAGCACCGAAACGCTCAGCAACGGCGCCATGAGCGTCGCCAGCGCCAGCGCCTACGGCCTCACGCTCGCCACCGCCTCCGCCGGATGGCAGGCCGGCACCTCGAACGCCTCCGCGCTCAGCGTCAACTACACCGGCAGCGACGCCGGACGCACCTACGCCGTCGCCTACGACGATACCAACAAAAAACTCAACTACGGCTACACCAGCTCCGACGGCACCAAAGTCTCCGGATCGGTCGCCTTCGACCCGGCCAAGTACAGCGCAGGCGATACCGTCAAAATCGGCGACGACCTCGAAATCAGCTTCAACGACGCCGACAAGGGCGGAGCCGGCAACTTCGCCACCGCCATGACGGCCAACACCGGACGCGCCTTCAAGGTGGCCGCCAGCACCGCCGGCAGCCTCAACGTGGACGACCACGCCAACGCCAGCAACACGCTCTCGAAGATCGACGCGGCCATCAAGAAAGTCTCCGAACAACTCGGCGGACTGGGCGATTCGCAAAAGCGCCTGACCTTCAAGCAGGAGAACGTCCAGACGTCGATGACCAACTACGAAGCGGCCCGCGCCCGTATCGCCGACGCCGACTTCGCCCAGGAGCAGATGCAGATCGTGAAACTCCAGATCCTGCAGCAGACCGGAACGGCCACGCTGGCTCAGGCCAACTCCGCTCCCCAGTCCGTACTGTCCCTGTTCTAAAAGAAAAAAGCCCACAAAGAAAAAGGTTCTGGCGATCCTGCTCCCGTGGGCATGGTGACGCCTTCCGCCTCACCACCTCCCAAAACCTCCGGCCTCCACCGGAGGTTTTGGTGTTTTTCAGGAGGGGCACGCGGCCACTCCGCATTGCATTTCCGACACGATCGCCTGCATCGGCTCGTCCTGAGGGGCGAGCTTCAGGTACTCGTTCAGAAAGAACAGCGCCCGTTCGGTCCGTCCGGATGCATGGCAGGTAAGGCCCAGGAAGCGGTACAGGTGGGCGTCGTTGAGCGGGAAGCGGACCGTACGCCCCGTTCGGCTGCGGTCGTAGGCTTCCATGAACATGAGCAGCGCCTCGTTCATACGCCCGAGCGTATGTAACGTTACGCCGCACTCGACGTACCCGATGGGCTCGTCGGGATTCAGGCGGATGGCCTCTCCGGCGTGGACGAGCGACGCAACGAGGTTGGTTTCGGAACGGTTAGCCATTACCGCGAGCAGCCGGACGTAGAAGGCGTTTTCCGGAGTGAGGCTATTGAAGTCCAGTGCATTCAGCAACCGGGCCGCCTCGGCAGGCTCGCCGACGGCCATCAGCGCGTTCGCCAGCTGGTACAGGTAGTAGGCATGGAGAACGGGGTCCGTGTTTTCTTCGACCTCCCGGCGCAGCAGAGGCAGCCGGGACACGTACTTGAGGCGCATGGCCTCGGGGGCGAGCTGGTAGCCGGTATGGATGATCTCGGCCCCGCCAGACCGCACCTCCATGTTGCGCCGCGAACAGAACGCAGCGAGCCGGGATCGGATCTGGTTGTGCACGCTGCCGTCGTAGCGCAGGTGAGGGTGGTTTCTGAAGACCCGTTCCTGCTCGATCGTCTCCGCCGCTACGTACCGATTAGTCCCCATGAGGTTAACGACGGTGAGCATCAGTCCGGCGAGCCGAGGCGTCGCAAGGGCGCCCCGCAGCAGCTTCCAGTGGTCGGGTTCGGGGATGTATTCGTCGCCGTCGAGCACGAGAATGAAGTCGCCGGAGGCCCGGTCGAAGCTGTGGTTTCGGGCGACGGCAAACGACCCCGGCCACTCGATCTCCTCGAACACATCGGCGTACTGCCGGGCGATCTCCTGCGAGCCGTCCGTTGAGCCCGTATCGATGACGACGACCTCGTCCACGTGGGGCCGGGCCAGGCTCAGGCATTTATCGAGGGTGGCCGCTTCGTTCCTGACGATCATCGCCAGAGATAGGGTTGGCCGAGCGCGGCGAGGGGGTCTGGCGGACATGGCGGTTCGGGTGAGGGTTATTCGTGAAGGTTTATGCAAAGACGGAGGCGGGTTGCACCTCATTGGGTGGGGCGTACCTCGCCGCCTCCGCCCTGAAGCGCAGGGCGACGCCGGCATGACCGATGTGCTCGCAGGCTTCCGCAGCCGAAGCGTATATGGAGGCAGGATCGGCAGGCAATTTCGGTTCGCGCCCGGTTTGCCCGGCTGTTTCAAGCAGTTCGGCGGCGTAAACCAGTGCATCCACGGCGGCTTCGTAGCGACCGGCGCTCCAGAGGGCGCGGCCGGCCAGGTGCCGGACGAGCGGCTCGTCAGCGGCCAGATCGAGCGCGGCATCGGCATGGTAGAGCGCCGAAGTGATGTCGGAGGCGGCCAGCGCGAGCTGGAGCGCCAGCAAGCGGGGAGCGAGCGCCTGCTCGGGGGTAAGGCAGTCGAATGGCAGACGCTCGATCAAGCCGGACGCTGCCTGGAGATCGTCCGCCTGAATGAGCGCGTTTGCTTCCTCCATGGCCGCATCCACCTCACCGGGTGTGATTTGAAGATCCGACGGGACGGTCGGGCGCAAGAGCGCCGCCATCCGCTCGGGATAGTACTCGCTTGCCAACCGGTCGAGCAGGCGGATGATCTTCGCGACCTGTGTATCGAGAGCGAAGCGCTCCTCTACGTATTTCCGGTACCGCTCCGGCTCGAACGCGCCCCGATGAATCTGGTCCACGGCTTCATCGATCGCATTGTAGATAAAGTCGGCGGGGAACAGGGTTCGCGCACCGACGAAATCGTGGATGACGGGCCTGAGCCCGAGCGCCATCCCCTCGACCACCCCGACGCCCTGGCTTTCGATTACGCTGGAGGAAACGAGATAGGTAAACCCGGACAGCCATTCGGCTACGGTTGCTTTCGGAATTTCCCCGTGGATACGGATGTTTTCCTGAATCCCCATTTGTTCGGCATGGTACCTGATGTACTGCAACGCCTCGAAATGGTGGATGGGGCCGCCGATGTGCAGTACATATTCCGAATCCAGATCGATCAGTTTCCTGATGATCTGAACGAGCAGCATCGGATTTTTGATGAGATGAACCCGCCCGAGGAAAGCCAGGTCGCGGGTTCGTTTTTTATCCGGCCGGAACGGGTAGGCGTCGAGCGCGATCCCGTTGGGGATGACCTCGGTTTTGCAGGAGCCCGGCAGCACGTCGGGGTGGATCTGTTCGAAGGTGCCGATGACGCCGCTGTTGATGAAAATCAGCCGATCTATGTTTTTCCAGTTCACTTCCCGGGGGGCGCCTGTGTAGGCTTCGTATCGGTGGAGGCGGCATACGGACGGGATGCCTTGCACGAGCTTCGAGCCGGGTATTACCGGACCTGTGGCCCATTCAAACCAGGCCATATCCACCTGCCGCACCTGCTTCTGCATTTCCTGCGGGGAGGTTCGCGGATTCCAGGAAAACCGGATGATTCGGTAGCGCTCCGGCAGCAGATCTAGAACGGGGTTCAGGAAGTGGACGTTATCCCCATCGGCGGCCCAGATGCCAAGCCTGATCGGGGGATTACCTTCCACTCGTGCGGGCTCTGGTAGCGTGCGCCGGTGGTTCGGCTTCGATGCCTTTTTCTTCATCCTGGTTTCGGGTATCCGGGGGAATCGTTTGTTTCTCCTGCCTGTTTATCGGAAAGCCGGATCTGAAGAAATCGTGCCATCGGCCGGCGGGGGGAAATGGAAGCAGGGGGCGCCGAGCGTTTTTCCGTCACGATGGGTCGATAAATGATTTAAGTCCCGCCGCACCTTCCCGATAACGTCGGCGAGGGCCGAAGGCCGCCCAGCGGAAAGGCGTTCCGACGGGGAAAGTTGTTCCCTTTGCCGCGCTGTCGGCCCATTCACTCCCGATGAACCCATAAAGGAAGTATACCATGACCGCACAGGCCTGCATCCGTCGATACCAGCAACAAGCCGTACAGACCTCTTCGCCCGAGCAAATCATTGCCAAGTTGTACGATCTGGGCGTTGCGGCCTGCCATGCGGGCGATCGTGTAAAAGTGCGGAAAGTGCTGGTGGAGCTCATGGCGGGGCTGAATTTCGAACTGGGCGGCGAGATAGCCGTCCGGCTCCAGGCCATTTACGAGTTCTGCCTGGAAGAAAGCAACAACGGGCAACTGGATACGGTCCGGGAGTTGCTCGAAGGATTGCGCGAGGCGTGGCGCGAAGGCGTCCTGGGCCGTAAGGCGGCCTGATGGTTGCGCCGCTCCGCGCCCGACATCCGTTTAGCCATAAAGGATTATGAGCAAGGTCCCGCTTTACCTCAGTAACGACCCGTACGAGTCGCTGATCTCGAACATGATGATCATCGAGCGGCAGCCGCAGCTCCAGATGAAGGCCGACAAGGCCGAACAGGAGCGCATGAAGGGGGTGATGAGCGATTTCAAGAGCAAGTTATCGGCCTTGCACACGCAGTTGAAGGAGTTTACGGAAGCACTCACCAGCCCGTTCGGCGCCCGTGCGGCCATCGTACCGGAGGGGGCTTCCTTTGCGGCGTCCGCCGATGCGAAAGCTGCGCCGGGGTCGCACCGGCTGGAAGTGCAGCGCCTGGCGGCGGCCGATACGCGGGTATCCAACCAGTTCGTCGGCTCCGGCGGGGCATTGCGGGCGTACTTCGACAACCCGGCCAACGAGCGCACGTTTACCTTATCGGTAGCGCACCCTACCGCAGGCGATCCGCGAAACCGGGTAGACGTATCCGTAACGGTTGACCCCACGGGCGCCGATGATGCGGCCATCCTGAAAGAAGTGGCTTCGGCCGTACAGACGGCCATGTCGGACGCGGTGGCCGCCGGAACCATCACGGCCAAAGAAGCCGTCCAGGTGTCCGTCATCAACGAGACCGCCGATACGGCCCGCCTGTCGATCCGGAGCGGGCAGACCGGCTATACCGGCCGCATCGGATTTGGCTCCTCGGCGTTGCTGG
>CBDUBS010000031.1:0-28058 GCA_965365445.1 uncultured bacterium
GCGGAAAGCAACTCCGGCCGCCGAAGCACCCACACGAATGACAACACCAGCCACGGCGCAAACGAGAGCGCGACGAACTTCGTTTCGTGCCCTGCTACGAGCACAACGGGCAGATAGGTAGTGAGGCCGTATGCGGCGGCGCTCACGACGCCCGCCGGCTTATCCCGTGTCAGAACGACGAGGAGGAGGTACACACCAAGCAGCAAGAGCACGAAGTGCGAACTGGGCCAGATAACGGTCCGGAGCAGGCGCGGCAGACTGTCGATCTGCGGAACGACATGGGGATACAGAATCATGTACGCCGGCATCCCCCCGAACGCGGCCGGCGTCCACAGCGGAGTCTCGCCGGTAGTTTTTTCGTACTGGATGAGCGCTTCCGCCATCGCCCGCCAGCTAACCACGTCGGAGGCCAGCAGCTCCTTGCCCGAAAAATGGATCGGTGCAAAAAACCCGAACGACAGGGCCGCCAGCAACCCGATACATACCAGATGTTGCTGCCAATCCGACAGACGGCTCCACCATGTAAACCACGCCGGGCTTGCCTCCCGCTTTGCCGCTCGCGACGGCTTGCCGGTAGCCGGAGAGGCAGCGCGTCCCGTTCCAGTTTTCTCTGCCATGCGTAAGAAAATCAGCCCACGGCGAGCCGCAGGAAAAAACAGTTAATCGATGATGCGAGGCACTCTGAAATAGGCGCCGTCTGCATCGGGTGCATTGGCAAGCGCCTCTTCCGTAGTGATCCGCTCCATCACCACATCGTCCCGAACTACGTTGAACAAATCGAGCACATGCGACATCGGAGGTACGTCCGCCGTGTCGAGCTCGTTGAGCTTGGCCATGTAGTCCAGGATGCCGTTCATTTGTTCGGCCAGGCGATGCTCCTCATCGTCGGTAAAATGGAGGCGGGCAAGGGAGGCGATGTGCCTTACATCGTTTATGGAGAGGGACATGTCGGTGTCCGAGTCGGGGTTCCGGTATAGCGAGGTAACGCGCGTAAGCTAAGCACGGAATCCGGAAAAACCTTTAGTCTACCGGAAATCGGTCGGGAGCGGGGAGGCCTCCGGGTACCGGCAGGGCCCCCGCTATGCGTCGTTCCGCGAGCGCCATGATCTCCGGTATATCCTTCCGGCGCTTTCCTTCGAGAGAGATCGGTTCGCCGACGGCGATATGGAGCACTCCGGGCCGGGCGACGCGGCGGCGCTCATCCATCAGCCGGTAGGCGTCGATGACCGTAACGGGAACGAGCGGCACCCCGGCTTCCAGCGCAATCATGAAAGCGCCTTTCTTAAAGGGTGCGAGCATCGGAGCGTACGACCGGGAGCCTTCTGCAAAGACAAGTACGGAGTTTCCGCCCCGAATACGTTCTCCGGCTCGCTGGAGGCTCTCCAGGGAGGCTCTGGGGTCGCTCCGATCGATGTAAACCGATGCGGAATGGCGAACGGCGAAGCCCAGGAATGGGATACGGCTCAGTTCGATTTTGGCGACAAAGCCGAATGGATAAGGCAGCCAACCGGCCAGCGCAAGGATATCCAGCAAACACTGGTGGTTGGATATGAATACGTATGGCCGAGAGGGATCGAGCGGCGCCTGCTCGGTAACGACGGCCCGGATGCCGATACCCCGGAGGATGGTCCGTCCCCAGATGCTCGACCACTTCTTGAAGTTGCGGGCGGTCGGGTCGAACCGGTGACCGATCATCTGAAGGAAACTGCTGGGAATGGTAACGAGCAGGGCCCAGAGGCCGAACCACATAAACAGAAGGCGCGTCGAGATCGACACCGGCGGGCCCCAGTACGGCTCATCGAGTGGAGACGCCGACCGGGGTGAACGGATTTCTTCTTCCATACGTTCCTGTACCATATACGGCCTGCCGCACCCGTTATTTTCCGGCGTCTCGGATCAGTTGAATGAGTCGTGAAGCGTCTTTAAGCCCGGCCTTAGGCCGGGGATCGCATAGCACTTCCAGGCTAATGGGCCCGTTGAATCCCTGCGCCGCCAGACCGGCCATCTGGCGATTCCAGTCCACTTCTCCCTCCGCTACTCCGGCAGGTTCCCAGAACGGACCGCTACGCCGGATGTTGGCGCACCGAACCAGCATGACCCGGCCGGAGAGGGCTGCGAGTCCCCGTTCGGGAGGCTCGCCGGCTTCCAGGCCCGCAGCGGGCCGCCATGCCGCCCCTACGTTCGGATGATCGACCCGTTCGAGAAAGCGGGCGAGTTCGGCGCCGGTGCCCACGGACAGGTACGGGCCATTCAGAACGGCCAGTTCGATGCCCTGTGCGGCGGCGCGGCGGCCGGCTTCGTTCAACGTCCGGGCAGCCGCCTCCCATTCTTCGGGCTCCTCTTTCGCAAAGCAAGAAACGACCACTCTGTTGCAGCCTATCCTGCGGCAGAACCGCAAGGTTTCTTCTAGAGCGTTTACCTCGTTCATCCGATAAACCTTGTCGGATGCAGGTCCTTCGAACAAAGAGGGGGCAACGGCGCATACAGGTATTTCCGCCTCCGCCAGGCGGCGTTTCAAACGCGCTTCGTTAACGAAAGGCACGATATCGCCCGGCCGGCCCACTGAACGAAGCTCGACTCCCTCCAGACCCCATAGCAGGGTATAGTGGAGCGCGCGATCCAGATCGCTCGTAACGCTATCGGTCAGCCAGCAGGGAATCATGACAGGTTCTGTAACACAATCTGAAAAAACGGCCCCAATATAGCCATTCTCGATACGGAATGCCTGCCTCGAAGCCGACGCCTTTACCTGAGGGTCCCGGCAGGCGTCCATAACGAATCGACCATGGGCTGCACCGGCGCCGGTGTGACGACTTCCTGCAACAGCATCCGATGGCCCTCCTCGGCCATTTGAATGGCCTCGACGCGGGCGCGCTGGAAGATGCCGGAAAGCGTCAGAGCATTTTTCGAGGGACTTCCCGGCGGCGCCGGGTGTTGGACCTGCGCCGGCACGAAGAGGCGGCCGGAGCCAAACAGGGTGTCGGCTGGTGGAGCAACCCAACGAAGCGGTATATGGTAGGCGTCGAGCGTTTGCTTCACCTCCATACGTCGTTCCTCAGGCAACCCGACATACAGGACGCTGTGTGTTTTTTGCAGGGGCCAGAAGGGGGTTTGCAGGTACTGTTCCATCCCCGTCCGCTCCATACGTGAACCGGAAAAAACGGCAAACAGGATGGTACGCTCCGGAAGGAACGACCTTCGCGCGAAAAAGCTGTAGTTTCGGGCCAGCTCCAGCATCGCGGCCGCGCCGATACCGAAGTGTTGCAGATCGAGGGTATGCGAACCGGCGGCGGGGCCTATAGCGTCGATATCGGCGCAAACCAGAATCAGTTCGTCGGACAATTCCGGGTTTTTGCCGGCCACATATCCCATGACGTTGACGGCCGAAGCAGACGGATAATAGGTAGCGGCAACCCGAACGGAAAGGGGTGCTTCGAGGAGGGTGGTGCGCCAGCCGGGCGTATGGTCGGCCTTCAGATCGGGGATGAGGCGCCGGGCGACATGAGGCAGAATGCGTACAACGATCATTCCAGGCAAGGGAGACGAAGCGGATTTGAGCGCCAGCGGTCCTGCAACAAGCACGGTCGTGACCCCCTGCCTGCGCAGCCATTGCATGAAGGGGGTGGTAGCGGCGGAATCCGGGATCAGCACCCCTCGTCCTCGCAGGAATGACGTGCCGGCCGCCGCCGTAGTGTCCGGGATGCCGAGGGCCACGTGAAGGTCGTGCAAGACAACAGCGCCGGAGTCGCTGCGCCCGTCGGGGAGAAAATCGATGGCAGGCGAAAAACGAAGCGAATCCGGCCCTTCCACCGACATCGAGGCGCTATGCAGGACGTTCAGCGGGACCGGGTAGGCAACCAGATAGTCGTCTACGAGCACCGGTTGCAGCGAAAACTCGCTCATGCGGGAAGCCACATACGCAGCCACGCGCGCCATTCCCGGCGTCCCGGTCTGTCGGCCTTCCGCTTCGGCGCCGTTGAAAAACCGCAGGTGTTCCTCGATGAGCGCTTCACGCCACACCGGCCGGGCGGGCGACGGGCGCTCGGGTTCCTTCGAAACGGATACGACACGGCAACCGGCCACGCTTGCGCAACACCAGCCAAGCAAGACGATGCCTGCCCACCAGAATGAGCGCGAGAAAGGGGGCGAGGACCGAGCCGGACGTATCACAGAAAAAGGCAGCGCCCTGCGGCGGAATGAAATGAGCGGGATAGAGCTTCCAAACGCGGCAGCGGGCAACCCGATCCGGATTGCCCGCCTGAAACCGCTCCTGTCAGAAAAATTAACGCGGATTTACTGGCTCGCACCCGCTTCGATACCTCGCTGAGCGCGTTCGAGCCGGCTGCGCATCTGCTGTCGTTGCCGTTCCAGCAGGTTCATTTCGAAGGGCCGCAGGGACCGGGCCCGGAGCGGATCGAGCATCTGAGCCTGGAGCACGATGAGCAATTCTTTCTGTACCGTCGTTTTTTGCGTGCGGCCGAACAGGTAGCGCAGGCCGAAAAACCATCCCGGCAGATCTTTCAATACCGGAATGCCACGGCGCGAGACGGTCTCCTCAGTGGAGTACAGCCCACCGATAACCGTCTGCTCTCCGTCGAGCAGGAGCACTTTGGTGTTGGCGGTATTTTTATCGATGATGGGTCCGGCCAGCGACACGCGGCTGTTCGATTTTTCAACAAGCACGTCGAGATGGATGAAATCCATCGTGGGGGAGCCCACCGAATCAGCGAGAGGCTCTGTGATGACCGTCGGGGTCACGTCGATGATGATGCCGGTGGAGAAAAACTGCGTCAGCGTATTGCCGGCGTAGTCGCGCGTCTGCACCGGGATATCCGACCCGATCTGGATTTCTCCTTTTTCGCCGCTCTGGACCGTAACCTGTGGGTTGGCGATGGTTTCGCCTACGCCCTGGTCTTCGAGAAGCCGGAAAAACTGGGTCAGGTGCGAAAAGTCGATCAGGTCCGGCGCCGCGATGTAGTCGCTCAGGTTATCGAATACCTTATCGGTTTTCAGGTAGAAGCGCGGGCGCTGATCCATGTTGCTGCCACTGCTGCCGGACCCGCTGCCCTGGTTGCCGCTGTTTGGATCACCGAAGAAAATATTCCAGTCGATGCCGATATCCCGGGCCTTTGTCTGGTTCAGGTCGAACAGGATAGCGTTGATCTGGATCTCCCGTGAAAGCAGGCTCGCCGGCTTGGCGGCCAGTTTGGAGGCGGGTTCGATGCCGCGCTCGGAAACACCGGACCGTACGTCCGCCCCGACGACCAGATCCGCTTCCTGAGCGGGTTCTACCATGAAGAACCGCTCTGTTTCGCGGTAAGCCAGGCCATTGTAATCCAGCACGAGTTCCAGCGCGTCCAGAAAGTGCATTCCCGCAATGGAAATACCGATGGGGTCCTTTCTGGATTCCGGATCGATGACCATCTTCCCCGTCACCCGCTGGAAAATGGGATTCAGGAAATCGATGAACTGGTCGAACGGGGTGGAAGGCAGCAGCGATACCAACTGGTCGGACGGGATGTATGTCCGGAGCTGGCGCTGTGTAGGCTGATCCTGCGCAACGGCATCGGTTGGCTGCGTCGCGCACAGGATAAGCGTCAGGCACAGCCATAATCCGAGGTGTGCGTTGCGGTTGAGCGGGATCTGTGTCATAGCGGTTCGTGCTCCACTTCGTTGTCTTTGTTGCCGAGGCTGTGGTCCGGATGGTGGCAGCCCTGCCGACCGGGACGGATGGATTGGCTCCGTCGCGGCTCCGGGTGGTTGTATGAGTGCGTGCTACTGGTTTGTAATCGGGGCAAGGCGAGCATCGCCCCGCGCCTGAGTAAACGGATTGCCGGAATCGAGATTGAGTTCGATTTCGTCGGCGATGCCCCCTTTGTTCAGGCGGGCGACGACGCTGCCCCGCTGCGGATCGACCGTGGTGATCTGGCCGAGGTAAACCTCATCTCCCACGCCGGCGCGCCGAAAGCCGTTGGCATCCTGAAACACGGCCTTACCGGCCACGATGGCTACCAGTACGGCCTTTTCCACGTCGATCAGCCCGTTGGTATTCGGGGGCAGGTTTTTCATGACTACCGGGAAGAATGGATTGGAAGCCGGGCGCATGGAAGGCAATACGCTGGAAGGCACCGTCGGGAGCTGCGCAGCCGCCAGAAGCACTCCTCCTTCCGGCGTGGCCGCACCGGATTTTTCGGCGCTCATGCCCTTCAGTCCGTCGAAATAGGCGTCTATCTTGAGGGAAAAGGAAACCATAACTTCCATCCGTTCCGCCACCGCTTTTTTATCCTTCGTCATCACGTCTTCGTGATCGATGGTGAGCTCTCGGATGCGATAAAGGGCGCGGTTGTTTTCGAGTCCCCACAGGAAATGGTACAGGCTGGCGTAGAATGCCCGACCCGACGCTTCATAGGTGTAATAACTGTAATCGGGGCGGCGGGTTATTCCGTCCAGGGTGACATCGAAATTTTTGAAGCCGACACGGGTCAGGTCGTTCAAATACCCGATGACTTCCGGGCTGCTGATGGAATCCGGGATCACCTTGTACCGCGCGTTCCACCGGCTGAGTGCTTCCATGGCCATCTGGTCGGACTGAGCGGCCTCTACCAGCAGCGCCCCGACTTCACCCTGTTTCAGCCGAGCCACTTCTTCGGCGCGGCGGGCCCGCTCCAGCTCTTCGGGTTGCTGCACGAAGGTTACATACACCCCGGCGCCGGTCGTCATGAGCCAGATAAAGGCGAGAACGATGAGATTGCGGGTTGAATTGAGCTTCATGGCTTATCTATGCGTTAGCCGGTCGTTGGTCATATAAAGGGGGGATTCGAATACGTCAGTTGGCTTTTGCGGACAGCATGACGCCGGCCTGCTCGGCGGCTTTTTCGCGGAGGTACAGGGCCGCCTGGGGCAATTCGTATCCGAGCGGCACCTGCATCGTAAACGAGTAAACGGTTGCATCCCGGATTTCCGAGAATTGCAGCGCTTCTACGTCGCCGTTGAGCCGTTCGGCAAATTCGACCACCTTTTCCCGCGACGTCGCACTGCCTACGAGTTCCACCATCGTATCGCCCGGATGCCATCCTTCGACCCAGAGGCCGGGGGTGCGGGCGGTTTCCCGGGAAAGCTTTTCCAACCCGCGGCTCCAGCGGTCGCTGCCGACGAGTAGTGAATCCAGTACACTCAGGGCCTGTGTGTACGCGGTATGCACCGCATGCAGGCTATCGATGCGGGCCTGGAGCACCCTGGGTTCCGCGTTCTCCAGATCAGGCGGAAAGTGCCTAAGCTTTTCGTTCGCCGTGTCGATCTTCCCCTCCATCGCGACGAACCGGCCGCCGAAGAAGAAAGCCGTCATGAAAAGCAGCACGCTCAAGAAAAGCACCGGGAGCGTAAACGGCAGGACGATCTTCTTCCGGAGGTATTTCCTCGGGAGCAGGTTGACCTCTTCGAACGGAGTCGTTGCGCGTGAGGTTTTCAGAAGCCGGAACGCCGTGACCGTGGCTACCGCCAGCGGAACGGGCCGATGGGACGCACCCATCTCGCCGCCGGGCAGAAAGTCGTGCAGCGACGACACCCGTACTTCGGGGAAGAAAATCCGGAAGCTCTCGATGAGGTCGATCTCGTGGTCTTCGCTGAGCACGATGACATCCTGGACGTCGTCGATGCCGTATTCGTCCTGTTGCAGCAGCACGCGGCTGCATATGGTTTCGGGCGAGTCGAAGGCCGTCAGCGAGCGCATACTTTCGTAGTGATGAAGCTGCTCGCCTTTGACGAACATGACCAACGTATCGTCCATACCGGTGCGGACGACGAGGGTATGTCCTGTTTTTCCGTGGCTCGCTTCCGAGGTGCGGGCCGCCATGCGGGCAATGCCCAGGTAGAGCGACGATTCCGTATCGAGCAGGCGGATCGAGGGCATAGGCTCGTCCTTCTGGGCGCGCAGAATGCCCAGCGTGCCCGCGACGGGTTCGGAAGGTTTCGCCACCAGAGCCAGATAGCGCATCTCCCCATCTTCCGATGGCGTCATCGGTACGAAGGCGACGCGCTCTTCGTCGATATCGCCCTGGTGCTGCGCCTCGAGGAGGCTCATGAGCTGCTCAGGGGCAGGTTTTTTGCGTCCTTTTTCCGGGTTTGATCCGGCTTTGCGGCGCATTTTCTCCGGGACGCGCAGCTCGATGTGCGTCACGTCGGAGGAGGGCACCGAGAAGGCCACCGTGGGTTTCGGGTAGCCGGCCCGGGCGCACTCGTCCAGCATCTCGCTCAACTCGAACTCGAAGGTAAGCGGAGCGGCGGAGTGATCGGAGCCGTTGCGTTTGTCTCCGCCGAGGCCCAGGGCAGCCATTTCGCTGCTCAGGAATAACTCGCTTCCTGCGGCCGCCCCTGGAGCGTTGTCGCCGATATGCAGCGTAAAGTCGTTGCCGGAGGCTTCGTGCATATCCACGCCTGCCGCCACCATAGCCGGATGCTGCGTGATGGCCCGAGAAACGCGGTGGCGCACCATGCGGTGTAATACCACGGGCTCTACCGTTCCGGCCTGGAGAAGCACCCCGAAGACGGCGCGACCGGTTACGGTTACGCCGAGCACATATTCGTTTGATTTGTTCGTTTTCATAGCGCGTCGAGAGTTCCCGTTTCTGCCCACCGGTCAGGTCCGGTCAGGCCATGAGTTGCTGCATACGTCGTTTATTGTTCGCATAATTCATGGCCGTTTCCGGAGCGATGATCTGTTGCTTGAGTAGCCGGAACAGATCCTGCTCCATGGTCGTCTGGCCGATGCCTGCCCCTTCCCACATCATCTGGTAAATTTCGCCCGTATTGTTGTTTTTGATGGCCGCCCGGGCCGAAGGCGTCATCCAGAGCACCTCTTTGGCCAGAACGCGCCCCCCTCCCATGCGCGGCGGCAGTTTCTGCGAAATCACGCAGCGAAGCACATCGGCCAGGCGGTTTCGGACGCGGTCCTGTTCCTCCGGAGGGTACTCGCCCACAATACGGTCGATGCTTTCGATGGCCGAACTGGTGTGCAGCGTGGAGAAAACCTTGTGGCCGGAGTCGGTGATTTCCAGGGCGGAGGAAATCGTGTTGGGGTCGCGCATCTCGCCGATCACCACGATGTCGGGGTCCTGCCGGAGCGATTGCACGATGCCCTCTTTAAACGTACGCACATCTTTGCCGACTTCGCGATGCCGCACGATACAGCGCTTGGAGGCGTGCATGTATTCGATCGGCTTTCCTATGATGACGACGTGGGCGGAGACGTCCATATTATTGGCGTCGATAACGGAATCCAGCGTGGTGCTTTTGCCGGAGCCCGTGACCCCCGTAACCAGCGTGAGCCCGTCGCGCTCGTACTGGAACATGAGGCCGCGCTCGATGAGCGGATGAAAATTGAGTGAGCGCATCGGACGTACCTGATCCGTGATGACGCGCATGTTCAGGGCGAGGTGGTCGTTATCGAAAAACACGGTGGCGCGGAAGCGGCGGCGGCGGCCGTCAGAGCCCTCGATGGGAAGCTGATACGAGAAGTCGCAGGAAAGCTCCTCGAACAGCACCTTCATCTGGTTGTGGTTGAGCAGATTGAGGAAAAGCAGATCGCTTTCGTCGTAATCATACTTGCCCATTTCCTCATGGTAGGTCAGGTCGCCATCGACGCGGTACCAGACGAGCTTGTTGGCGCCCTCTCCTCCGGCTGCAATGTCGCTGGCGCCGAGGTCGAGCGTATAACGCACCAGGCATTCGATGACCTCGCGGAGGGCCGAACGGTCTTTTTCGAGCAGTGCGTTGACCTGATCCGCAAGGAAGCGGATCCGATCTTCGCCCTGCATGGAGTGCGGAACAGCCCCCACCAGGGTTTTGACAATGGCCGGTAACGGCGGCGTCTCTACCGCGCGATGCCTTCCGGCGCGCGGGCTAGACCCGATGGTTGTATGTCGGACCAGTAAGTCGTTGAGTGCGTTATTCACGGTTACTCTGAACGGATTTACATGTCAGCCTTGGATGTCCAGCGAGCTACAAACGCTAGTATCGGCGGACACCCAGCGAACATAAGCGGAGGAAAGTGAATCTGATGTTGAGTGCGCCTGCCGGTGCGTTGCGGGCCGGGCCGGGCGGTTTTTTGCATCGGCCGGATACGAGCATCCCCCTTACGACGAGATCCCGGCTTGGCGTAGCCGGGATCTCGTACGAGCGCCGTCAGGACTCGTATGGGGCGGGGTGTCGGGTCAGTTGTCCCAGCGGTCGGTAGTCAGGATGCGGCTGGCTTCCCGGATGACGTTCAGTTTGCTGCTCAGGCGGGTAATGGCTTCGGTGCTGTAGATGACTTTGGCCTGATGCGCCATGTTGAACGTGAGCTTGCTGCCGGTAGTGTGCCCTCCGCTGCCGCCGTCGCCTCCCTGGCCGCCGGAGCCGCCGCTGATGGAATCCCACCACGGATCGAGCTCGCCGTCGTTTTCGGCTTCCGGATCGCACTTGCTCTCGGAAGCCTTGCAATCTACTTCCACTTCGATGATCTGGTCGTTGTAGTCCCAATCCGGCTTACCGTAACCGGCCGCTTTCTGGCGGGTGGGGTCTTCATCGAGGTCCTCGAAGCTGATGCGCCATTTATATTTGTCAATTTGCTCAACCAGTGCGTACGGTTTACCGGAGGGGGCATCGTGGCCGCGGCCGTAATGGTCGTAGAGCTCCGTAAAACTGTTCTTGTTTTTGACCTTATACACGCGGATGAAAAAGTTCATCTGCTGGCCCTTCTTGTACACGGTCGTCCAGGAGTTTTTCGACATCTGATCTCCATTCCGGTTGGAGCCCATCTCGAAAAGCTCCTCCGGGGGCGTGTTGTACGGGTGAACGTAAACGGCCGACTGCAAGCCGGCGCTTGAGGAGATGTACTTTACCTTCAACCGTCCGTCTACGGGCATGTTGAACGCCGAAGAACCCTGCAACAGCACCATGCTGCCGTAAATCCGGGACGTACCGCCGTATTCGATAGTCAGGTTGGCTTCCTTTTTGGCAATGACGATGCCTTCCCAGTCCAGTTTGCCGGGTACCCGGAGGTCCCCTTCGACGATGAGCATACCGTGGCCGGTGATGGTTCCGGTAATCATGGCGTCGCCCTTGACCACTACGATTTCGGGATTGGTTTTCGACCCGTAGGACTTCCCGCCGACAATGTCGGCAGGCTGTATGACCCTGTCCGCTTTCGCCCGGGCTTCGGTATAGAGATCTTGCAGGTTCACTTTGAACGCTCCGCTGACTACGTCGCCTTCGCCGGCGGCGCCGGTCACGAGCCCTTTGCGGCCGGCTCCCAGTGTGGATCGGAAAGCATCCCGTACGTCCGGTGTGTTGAACTGCACTCCGTGTTTATTGAACGGAATGCGGCGTCCGCCTCCGGTTTCCGATGGCGGAGGCGTATCGTTGCCGGAGACGAAGAAGTCGGTGCCGGCGAAACCGAAGTTCGCTACCGGCGCTTCCACTTCGATGGCGGCATCCAGGGCGCCGGCCCTCACCAGCGTGGTGCTCAGGCTATGCTCCTTATCGGAGTACTCGCCGGTCACGTTGATCCGTACGGCCGTCGGAGAAAGGCGGTGCGCCTGCACCGAAAACTTCCCGGACTGGTACGGCTCATCGGTGAATTTGACTTTGTTCTCGAAATTGCTGAAGTCCTTTTGCGCTTCCGCAACGACGAGGTTCATGGCAGAGGTCGCAATTTCGCGAGCGAGCAATTGCTGCTCGTAACCGGTGTTTTCCTGGTCGCTGGACGCCGTCATCCGCTGAGCCGAACTCATCGTAATCAGCCCCACCACCACTGCCCCCGCCAGCACGATTAATAGTCCTTTTCCCATGGCTTTTTCCTGTGTTTGTTTTGATCGCTTGTAGCGTTGTTTTTTGGTTGATTTAGACGGTATTGAGTGGAAGGGTGGTAGCCCAGTGCGTTTGCCTGATGAAGAAACGATCCCGCGCGAACGGCAAAGCCATTGCGAACCGTACGCGCAGGTAGGCAGCGGCGGAGGCGGCGTAGGTCGTTGCGCCGGTGGCGTCGAGCAACTCGATTACGAAATCGGTTAGCAAAGCCGGACTGGAGCCGGTCTTGACGCCATCGACCTTTCGGATGACCTGGTATAGCTTAACGTAGTTGCCGTTCAGTTTGACGCTGTCCTTCTGCGCCAGCTCGTACGAAATCTGAATGACGGGGCTGGCCGCAGTGGAATCGGCCCGTCGCCGAAAGCTGAACGTTTTGGTGAGGCCGGCGGCGTTTTTCTCCGTTCCGTCGAACACGGGCTGGCCCGGATTGATGCCGGCGCCGAAGTTGGATAGATCCCGCTGCATCCAGTTACCCAGTTCCAGCGACTGGTTTTTCGCCATGTAGACGGCGGTGCGCTCCGTGGAGGATTCGCGCACCTGGTGCTGCATGGTCAGAATGATGAGCAGCGCCACGGTACCGATGATGGTTGCGGTAAGATTATCCAGTATGAAGCTCATACTGTTCCTCCGTTGGAAGTCAGAAGGCGTTCAGCCCTTGTAGGCGAAGACGCGGGGAATGTGGATTGGATTGCGGAGCATGTTCCTCCCTCCCTCCCTCGGTATATCCTGTACGGTGACCGTTACCTCCTTGGCGTACGAAGGCGTGGAAGTAGGCTTCCTGTTTGCATCCACGTACGTGACGCGAACGCTAACCTTGAACTTGAGCGTATCCTTGCCCACGACGAACGGCACAACCGCCGGCGTTATCTTGTTGAAGTCCTCGATAGCCGCGCACTCGTCGTACCCGCCGCCCGTGGTGATGGGGGGCGCCAGGTCGCACTTCTTACCTTCAGGGAATACCGACGTGAGCTGGTTCGGATTATCTATGGGGTAGATGCGGGTTTTTTCATCATAGGCCCGTGTCCCGATGTACTCCATGGTCTGGATGGCAATACCGGCGGCCATCACCTCGGCCTCGTCGTCGAGCATGGCCCGGTTGGATTCCAGCAGAGCGCGCTGCTGGGAAAGCGACAGCAGCGTGACCACCACGATGGACAGAAGCGCGAGAAGGGTTTGCGGCATGGCGTACGGAAAAACTCAATCGGGTGGACGGGTCATTTCTCGCTGTAGGCGGCAAGACGATAGATCGTCTGGGCTTTCAAGGGCTGCCAGTTTTGTGTCAGCCAGGGAGAAGCCGCACGGTAGTAGATATCCGGCGTACCGGAGAACTTGGCTTCGCCGCGCGTCGTTATGGACCCGAAGATGCGCGGGGTGCCGTGAAAGCGAACGTCACCATCGGCATAGATCTGGCCATAGGTGACGGTATTTCCTCCAAAATCGATGTTGCCTTTGGCATAGAAAGCCATACTGCTTTCGTCGGCGCCCGTATATCCACTGTTACCGACACTGGCATTTCCTTTGAAGTCGATGTTGCCCTCGACGATAAACAGCACGTATCCGTTTACGACCGTATTTCCGTTCCCGTTCAGGTTACCCTTGACGTGAATCACATAAGGGTCCTCCCGGGTGCCTCCCAGGTTGAGGGCGCCGGACATGTTGTAGTCGCCGTTCTTGACCAAATCGATGCCGGTGTTGGCGCCAAACTTTGTGATATCGAACGCAGGAATGTCGATGCGGGAGACCTTCTTGGTTGAAGGCTCGTGCGCCGGGTTGTAATTGGGCACGAATGTGTTGCCTAATTTGCCTGATCCGCTTCCTACGTAGGTGCCAAATCCCTTCACCTGCGCCGAATTACCTTTGACGGAGAGGCTGGAGTTCGTATGCATGTTGGCATTCAGCACACGCCCCGCATCGCCCTGGGCAAAAACGGTAGCCAGGAAATTGCCGTTGATGTTCAGGTCTTTTTCAACGAATAGCCCGTATTGCATGAATGCCGGAACCGGCTTTTCCTCCACGGCCATGGTGCGTTCAACGAGCGCGACGATTCGGGCTTCAATTTTCTTTCCCTGGCTGTTGGTAACCATTCCGGTGGCTTCGATCTGTCGGGCCGTGGCGCCACTGGTAATCGGAGATGCGGTGGCAATTACAACTTTATAGTCGATGCCGTCCTGTTTGCCGGTTACGGCACTCATCTGATCCCATTTTTCGATGAGCTGCTGCTTGGCCCGGTCGTAGCCCGTTCGCGCGGCGTTCTGGGCCAGAATGTAGAACTGACGTTCGGCTACCCGCTCCTCTGTTCCCTGGATATTTTGCTTTGAGCCGGCGGAGTAATAGGCTCCCGCGACCGCAAAGGCGGCGATGAGAATCAGGGCTGCTTTTCCCATGGTTAAACCTCGTCGGGTGGTTCGTTGTTAATCAGTTCCCTATAAAGTTGGAGCGCCAGTGGCGGACTGAAGCGCAACGGGACGATAGGTGGCTTCGAAGCCGACCGCGTTGGCCGTCCGGTGTTCTTGCGCCTTGAATTTCAGGGTAGACGCAGCCTGAAACCGTACGTATATCTGCTGGGCCGATTTGGGATTGGTAATCCCCTGGTTGTCCCGGCTGCGCGCACGCATCACGAAACGGGAGATGGAAGGCACGCTCTTGCCGGTCGGTACGTCTGTTCCCGGCCGTACTCCGTTATAAAACGTCCCGATATCCGGGGGCCCCTGATACCTTTTGATCTGATAGAGTGTCAGTGAATCCGCTCCGGGCGCCTTGACGAGCTGGTACACCACGCGACGAGCGACGACGGCGTTTCCGGCGCTTTCATCGATGATGCGGGTGTGGAAGCTGAAAACCCCATCGGAGGCGGAGGTGTCGTTCACTTCGTAAACACCCTGCATATCCCGCTCCAGCACTTCCACGAAGGCGAGCTGTTGCTTGCGCATGGTATACGAATCGGCCGTTTCGATCAGGGCTTCCTGGCTCTGCATCCGCATCGCGAAGATGATGACGAGCACCGTGACGCCAATGATTATGGCCAGCAGGTTATCGAGAATAAATTGCATAGCTTCCTTACCAGGCGCACCGGCTGCCGCAGGAAAACGACCGGGATACCCGGATGGTATCGGGGAGCCTGATCATATCGGCGGTTGCTTCGTGGCTGATTACTTTTACGACCACTTTCTTGAATTTCGTACGGGTCGTCGCACCATAAGCGACCTTGTCGGGGTCGGACTCGTCGGCATAGAACACGTTCGTCATGACCCCGAAGCGAATGGGATGCCCGTTGACGATGCGGACGGTATCTATGGCTACCCCATCCAGATCGTCGATATCGTCGCCCATGAGATCGAACCGGAAGTTGCCTCGGGGCGTGAGGGCGCCCACTGAGGTCGCGGTAGTATCCCTGGTCGCCTGATCGAAAGCCAGAACGCCAATTTCTTCCAGCCTGTCTACGGCTACGCCGGTAGCGATCATGGCTATTTCGTTCTGGATCACCTTGACCCGTCCATGCACGATTCGGCTCTGATGGCTCAGCACCAGCATCGAAACGACTACCAGAGCCAGGATAGCCATCATCGTCTGTTGCATGGACACGCCTCCGAAAAAGGGTCAGCTATCGGTTGTAACCACCCGGAGCATTTCCAGGATGGTCGTTTCGCCCATTCGTACCACTTCCCGGGCCGAGTCGGAGAGGGTTAGCATCCCCTCCTTGACGGCCTGATCCAGAATCTCCTGCTCGTTGATTTGCTTGTCGGCTTCCACGATCAGATGGCGAATGGAACGAGAGAAGTACAGCGCTTCGCTGATGGCTCTACGGCCTTTATACCCCGTGCCTTTGCAGGTTTTACACTGCGGGTTGTGGCCCTGCTTGTAGAAGGTTAGCGAGGAAATATCTTCTTCCGAGAAGCCCATCTTTTCCAGCATCACCGGGTCGGGGTCGTCGTCCACCACCTTGCAGGCGGGGCACACCTTCCGGATGAGGCGCTGGGCCACGATCAGGTTGATGGCGTATGCAATCAGGAACGGCTCGACGCCCATTTTGTAGAGCCGGCTGACGGCGCTGGGGGCGTCGTTGGTGTGCAGCGTGGAAAACGTCAGATGGCCGGTGTTGGCCAGCTTGATGGCCAGCTCCGCCGTCTGCCGGTCGCGCATTTCGCCCACCATCACGATGTCGGGGTCGTGGCGGAGGATGGCCCGGAGGGCTTCTTCCAGGCCGAGCTTGTAATTCAGCTTGATCTGCCGGACGCCGGGGATGATGTATTCCACCGGGTCCTCCACCGTGAGCACGTTCACTTCGGGGGTTACCACCTGGTGTAGAGCGGCCACCAGCGTGGTGCTCTTACCGGAGCCGGTCGGCCCGGTAAGGATGACCATGCCGTGGGGCTGCCGTATGGCGTGGTCGAACTTTTCGAGCGCCCCCTTGAGCAGACCGAGTTTCTTGAGGTCGGTGATAACCTTCCGGTCGTCGAGCACACGAATGACGATGCTTTCGGAACGCAGCTCCTGGCTGACGTTGGCAATCGGGAGTACGGAGACGCGGAACCGGATGAGGACTTCGTCGATCCAGCGCTGGATGAACCCGTCCTGGGCAGCGTCCCGCTCGAAACGGTCCACGTTGATGGCGTTATCCTTGATGACGGCTAGCAACGCCTCGGGGTGGACCTTTTCTTCCAGATGCCATAAGCCCAGGCGGCCGTCGATCCGGAAATGGATCTCGATTTTCTTCTCGTTGTTCGGATAGATGTGGATATCCGATGCCCCCTGCCGGACGGCCTCGATCAGCGTCGCCTCGAACAGGTTGATGAGCGTGGATCGACTGATTTCCGCTTCGAGCGCCCCCTCGTCGATGAGAGCCGCTTTCTCGTCGTAGTTGGTCCCGAGATCGTAAGCGCTCTGCTCCGTGGAGATACGCTCCAGATACTCGTTCTTCCGCGGGAAGGCCTCTACGATGGCCGCATGGACGATAGACTCCGGAGCGTACCGAAGCTCGAATCGTTCGAGCTTCAGCTTCTGCATGAGCCGATGCACCTCCGGCCGGGTGGGGTCGTGGGTGATGAACACCAGCTTGATGGCGCCCGTCTGCTGTTCGAGGTCGCACTCGAAGGGCAGCACCCGCAGCTTCAGCAGCTCGTCGCGGCGCTCTTCGTTGAACGTATCGACCACCGACCGGGCGAACTCAGGATCCGGAAGCCCCTCGCCGAGCTTTGCCGCCGGGAAGGCGTACACCCGGGCCGCTTCGGCGTAGATGGCCTCCCGGTCTACGCCGCCGGCTCCGGCCAGCAGCCGCCACAGCGCTTCCTTCGAGTGTTCCTTTTCCTGCCGTTTCTGCGCATCCTGAACCTGGTGCGGGGTAACGATCTCCTTCCGCAGGAGCATGGCTACCACCCGGTCCCTGGCTTTTATGCCCTCCAGGTTAATGTCGGCGGCGGGCGCTTCGCCGCCTGAATCTACCGAAGGCGTCTCATCGTCTTCCGGAGGGGCTCCTCCCCCGCTTACGTGTACCGTCGGAGGTTCGGGAGGCAGGTCGATGGCGCTGCCGTCGAAAGAAGCTTCTTCGTTATCCGTATGCCGGAAGGGGCAGGCCGGCCCGTCGAGCGCGCCGTCCTGTTCATCCCCGATCCGGTCCACGGGCAGCGATGGGCCCGCAACGGTATCCACGAGCACGTCATCGCCGGGGCGCATGTCCGCCTCCAGCATCCGCTGCACATCCTCAAAGGAGTACCCTCCGGGCAGAGGGTGCGGAACGTCTCGTTTGGGAGGAGCCGGCTCCGGCTCGGCCGGCGCCTCGGCAACCGGTTCCTCCGTCTTTTTCGGCTCGGGAGCCGGCAGCTTTGGAGCGGCTACGGGCGGAACGACCGGGGCCGTGCTCTGAACCGTAGGAGAGGGCGCCTCCACCGTTCGCGGCACGGAAGGAGCGACGGCGGCTTTCGGTACGGGAGCCGGGGCGCCGGCAGGCGCAGGCGACTCGATGCGTTCGGCGATGCCCGCCTCCGGAGCGTACCGCAACTCCACCTCGATACCCAGCATGTGCACGAACGCATCCACCTCCGGGTTGGACGGATCGGAAGTGGCAAACACGAGCCGGTGCTGCCGGGTGGCGGGGTCCATCATGAACTCGTACGGCAACAGCCCCAGGCGGAACATCTCCTTGCCGACGCCTGCCGGGAATAACCCTCTGACGGCTTCCACGAGGTCGTCGGTGGGTTTCTTGGCGCTGATGTGCGCCGTTGTGAAACCCTGGACCCGGGCGGCTTCCGCCAACACGGCGTCGCGGTCGATGGCCTGAACCGAAAGCAAATGCCGCCACAGGGAGAGTTCGGGCTGCCTGGCCTGTTGACGGAGCGCTACGAGCGCCTGCGGCATCGAAACGACGCCTTCCTGCAGCAACGACATCACCACGGCGTCGCGGGTGAGGGCGTCGAGCGGCGATCCTACCGGGGGCTGTGCGGAAGGCGCAGCGGCCGGAGCGGCGGCTTTCTCCGCGCCGGTAGAGGGCGGCGTATCCTGCGCTTTCGGCGCTGCCGGGCGGCGTTCTTCGGTCGGGCGACCGGGGGAGTCCGGCTCCGGCATTCCCCGCAGGCCATACTTCAGGTAGGGCGATGCTCCGGGCGTCATTTCTCCCGAACCCTTGCGCTCTACGGGGGCCTGTCCGTGCGTCCGACCGCTCCCGTACGGCGTTTGCCCGCCCGGGGGCTGCGGACGGCTTTCCGGTTCGTCCTCTTTCTGCTGTCGCCTGAATAGGCCTCCGAATAATCCGCTACTCATAGGACTCTCGGTCTAAAAGGAACCGCACAGACAGCTTCCAACCGGCCTGAAAGTGCTCGCATGTCGTTCACCCCATCACGTTATCGCCGTTCCGAATTTTACATGCCCATCATGTCCGTGGACGAAGGCTGTACCAGGGCAATCTCCGACGAAATCAGCGTCAGGAAGATGATGGCGATCGTGATGATGAGCGCCACGCCCGTCTGGATGCTTTCCACCGTCGTCTTCAGCTTGAGGGCGGTTTCCTTCTCGTAGTAATCCGCCATCTGCTCCGCGCTTTTCCGCACGTTGCCTGTTTCGGCGCCGCTGCGGAAGCGGGCAATGGCCATCTGCGTAAATACGCCGCTTGCTTCCATGGAGCGCACCAGGTCCGCTCCTTGCGCCACCATCATCGGCACCGTTACGGTCTTCACCTGGTGTTCCATGTACGAGTTGCCGCACGCTTCGGCGGCGATTTTGATGACGCCGATGTTTTCGCCGGCTCCGGAGTACAGAATGGCGAACACCCGGCAGAAAATTTCGATGTTCAGCTTGTGCAGCAGCGCCCCGATCACCGGGATGCGGATCAGGTACTTATCCAGCAGGAAGCGGCCCTTCGTGGAGCGCGCAAAGGCGATGAAGCCGCCGATGGACAGGGCGATAGCCAGCAACACCCAGCCATAGTTGGCGTCCAGCCAGTACGAGAACTCGAGCGTCCTGGCCGTCATGGTGGGCAGCTCCATGTTGAGATCGGCAAAGAGGCCGGCAGTCTGCGGAAAGATGTACCACACGTACCAGATGAGGGCGGCCATGAGTACAGCCATCGTGATGGCCGGGGTAATCATGGCGCTTTTGATGCTTTTCCGGAATTCGTTCTGGCGCTCCAGAAACCGCGCCGTGGCTTCGTAGATGTCGGCCACGTTGCCGCTCTTGGAGGCGATGCCGAGCATATACGCGGTGAACTTGCCCAGCATGTGCTGGTGCTTCATGAACGCCTGCTGGGCATCCATACCGCCTTTGAGGTCGGCGTTGAGGTCGCGGATGACCTGGCGCAGCGATTTGCTCGAAACGTCGTTGACGAGCAGGTTGAGCACTTCGTCGAAGGGCAGTTTTTCGCGGAGCAGGTTGGCCGAGAGGCGCACGAACATGATCATGTCGGTGCGCGGCGGCTTGGTCTGGAAGTTGAGCAGCTTCTTCTCGACCTTGACGACCTCCAGGCCCATCTTGCGGAGGGCCGTCGCCACCTCTTCGGCGGAGAAGGCTTTCTGCTCCCCTTTGATGATCTGGCCGTTGGGGTGCTTTACCCGGTACAGAAACACGCGCCGCTCCTCGACATCGCGGGTGCGGAACTGGTGCTTTTCCGAGAGGGATTTGATCTTGTTCTGCGCGCCCCGCAGCGAAGGGGCGAACACGGTGCCCTGCACCGGCTGCCCCGCGAGGCTCAGTCCACTGAAGCGGTATTCTTTTACGGCCATGGCTTGCGCGCCGTTTTAATGGTATTCTGAAAAACGTACTGACTCGGTCCTTCTTCATTGCGAGGCGGGAGGTGTTTTGTGCTTTTATCGAGCTTACTGCTAGCCCTGAAAAACACCCTCCGGCCCTACGGGCCACCTCCCTCGAGGGAGGGGTTGTGTTGTGCCGGCCATTGAGCAAAGAAACAAGTTCGACCTTAACTGCGCCGCCTGGCGGGACTCCCCGCGAAGCGGGGTGGGGGTGTTTCTCTACAACTCTCGGTTGAGCAAAACACCCTCCGGCCTTCGGGCTGCGTCCCTCGAGGGAGGGGTGGTAAAGAGAATCGGCGGCACTCCCGCTTGCAATGTGTTCGCCTGGAGTGCCGCCGACCATCCTGTTTGCGCACCGTTCCGGCTGCTCGGCGGCCGGCGGGCGGTTAGCCCTGGTGAACCGTTACGTCATCAGCTGCCGGAGGTGTAGCTCCAGCTAATGTCGGCGTTGGTCGTTCCGGTGCCTTTGATCGCTACCGTAGCCAGCGACGTTGCCTCGCAGGCGCCATTGACGCGCTTGAAAATCGTCAGCGTGGCGCCTGCGGCGGCTCCAGTGAGGGTATAGCACCCGTTTACGGTCTCGTATTTGTTGGCATCGGTACCTGCGTCTTTCGTCATATCGATGCCAATGGCATTCATGGTTACGCCGGCGAAGTCGGCGGCGGTGCCGTTGTCGCCGCCGCCAAAAGCAACGGGTTTCAGCTTCCAGGCCTGCACGTCGGAAACGATGCGCATGGCGTCGGAGATGGCTGCATCCTGCGTAGCTTTGTTCTTGCCTTCGGAGAACGCCTGGATACCAGCGACGACGGCGATGCCGACGATCACGATGCCGAGGACGAGGAGAAGAAGTTGTTGTTGACCCATGGTAGAGCCTCCTGTGGTTGATTAGAGAAGAACGGGTTGTTTGCTGGTGATTACGGAGAAAAACGAAGGGCCTACCCCCATACGGCCTCCACCTGGCCGTTGTATGGCGAGCAGGCCCTCCGAGGCCTCCGTATGTTGTTGCGGTTTATCCGGACCAGCTACTCCGGCAAACCGGCCGCATCCGAGCGGCGTCTAAAGTTACCCGGTCTGTAGTATCGGCGGCCAAAGCCGCCCCTTAACAGGCAAGCCCCCGGGTAGGTTATTTTCTTTCAGGACTTACGTTCGGGATGCACGCGCCTCCCGGTTACTTCTTCTCGGATCTGGACTCCGTCCGAGGTGAACACCAGCGCACGATGCCTGCCTCGCAGCAGGTCGGTTACCATACGGAGCACGTACTGCGCCTGGGCCGCCGAGAGCTCGCGTTCCTTACGGTGGCGAGCGTGCGGTACGGCGGCGGCCGGCTCGTTTGGCTCCATGGTTTCTGATTTTCGTTCAGGGCGGTTTTCGAATGCCGACTGCTCCATATCCTCGATCACAGTTATTAGTAACGTCGTTTTTGATTTTTATCGCGTTTCGTTTTCCGGCCGCGTTCTGCGTGGCGCACGCTCGCTCCGTTGTAAACGCCGCCGTAGCATCCGGCGTGCCACGTTTCCCAACGATGCTCCGCCGAGGGCTCCGGAAAAGGAAACGGTCCACATGGAATGCGGAGGGAGGCGTTTCACCACGAGAAAAAATGCAGACTACCGGAACGGCGAGATGCCGGATGAGGGCGGAGAAGGGAAGTTGTTTCGATAGGAAATCGGCGGAGGCAAGAATTACCCACCCGGAACCGGCCCGGCAAATTGTAACGTTTCGCCGTGACTTTCCTTTTTTTGCGACGAACGCATACCTGAAGGGCTACTGCGCGTACAGAATGGATCATCCCGGTCATACGGACCGGCCAGGTATTCGTCACCCCAACCCGATATTTGCCTTATGGAAGATCAGAAAAAGCAGCCCGTATTTCTGCAGGAAGTGAAGGTTCGCGGCAACCAGCTCGTCGATAAAGTGCGCGAGATCATCGAGGAGGGCAACGCCCGCCGCGTCATCATCAAAAAAGACAACCGGACGGTGCTGGAATTTCCCCTGTCCGTCGGCGTAGGTGGAGCTACGGCAGCCATTTTCCTGGCCCCGACGCTGGCGGCCGTGGGTGCGTTCGCCGCGCTGGTCACGGACGTACAGATCGTCATCGAGCGGACGGAGGAGCACAAACCGGATGATTTGATCGTGCCTCCCGACCAGGGCTCCGACTTCTGACGTTTCCAGTCCGGGGCAGGTTAGCAGCGCACGCGGGGTCGGCTTACCGAGGCCGGCCCCCTTGCGTATATTGGGTGCAGAAACCTGTTGCTGTAGCCGCGTGGTTTTCCACTGCGGCGCAGGAATCACGTCAACGGTTCATCCATCGATTCCGGTTGTTGTGCACCCAGCGTTAATATGGCGCAGTTCGGCGAAACATCTACGTTACCGGTAGCTTACTCTGATATTCTGGAGGCTGCCCTGCGCCTGAGGGGAATCGCCCACAGGACGCCGGTCGTAGCCAGCCGCACGCTCGACGAGCGGGTGGGGGCCGCCGTTTTCATGAAGGCGGAAAACTTCCAGCGTGGAGGCGCCTTCAAGTTCCGGGGGGCGTACAACGCCCTGGCGCTGCTCCCACCGGACGCACGCAGCCGGGGGGTGCTTACCTATTCGTCCGGGAACCATGCCCAGGCGCTGGCGCTGGCCGCACGGCTCCTGAACGTACCGGCCGTCATCGTGATGCCGGAGGATGCCCCGGCGGTGAAGCTCGAGGCGACACGTGGATACGGGGCCGAGGTGGTGCTTTACGACAAGACGCGCACCACACGCGAAGAACTCGGGGCGCAGATCGCTCGGGAAAGGGATCTTCCGATCATTCCGCCCTATGACCATCCCGACGTGGCAGCCGGGCAGGGTACGGCCGCCCGGGAGCTGATCGAGGAGACGGGCCCGTTGGATTATCTGCTGGCGCCCTGCGGCGGAGGCGGGCTGCTTTCGGGATCGGCCGTTGCGGCCCGGGCGCTGTGCCCCCGGATTCGGGTGATCGGCGTGGAGCCGGCCCTGGCCGACGACGCCACCCGTTCCTTCAGGACGGGAACGCTGCAACGGGTGCATAACCCGGATACGATTGCCGATGGAGCACGGACCCCCTCGCTGGGGCGGGTTACATTCCCCCTTGTGATGCACTACGTGGACGACATGGCGACCGTTTCGGAAGAAGCCATCCTGCGGGCGACCCGGTTCCTGTGGGAGCGCACGAAGCTCGTCATCGAGCCGACAGGGAGCCTGGGCGTTGCCGCCTTACTGGAACACAGCGTAACCGTACCCCCCGGCGCCCGCATTGGCGTCATACTCAGCGGCGGCAATGCCGACGTGCCCGGCCTTGCCGCCCTTTTCCGGGAGATGGATGGGGCATGACCCTGTTACGGCATGTCGTAAACGGTTACGTAGGCTTCTACGGCGTAGAACTCGGGCAGGCCGAGCTGGTTCAGCCGGTCGGCGGTATCGCGGTTTCGGTCGCGGGCTCGCTGCCAGAATTCGCGTTCGTCGTAGGCGCCCGGAAACATGGCCCGGTCCTTCTGGCTTTCGTGTTTGAAGATGGCTTCGATCTTCCGGTCGAGGTTGACCTTCGAGAGCGGCAGGAACACGTCGGCCCGGTGAATTTCCCACTCCTGCCACGCCCCCCGATACAGCCACACCCGGGGGCGGTCGGAAGCGGGATCGCCGTTTCGAGCGGACCGCTTCTGTTTTTTTCCGTCCGGTTCTTCCTGACCGCCATCCGGGCAAGCATCCCGGTTGTACCGGACGAGCGCCTCATGAATGGCCTGGTAGGCCATGCGGTGGGTGCCATGCGGGTCAGAGAGGTCTCCGGCTACGAAGATATGATCCGGGCGGATTTCGGAGAGCAAATTCTGGATGATGAGGATGTCGGCCTCGCCGATGGGGTCCTTGCGGACGCGCCCGGTGCGGTAGAACGGCATATCCAGGAAGCGGGCTTCCTTCTCGCCCAACCCGATCACCTCCAGTGCCGCCAGCGCCTCGGCGTACCGGATATACGCTTTGAGCTGCTGGATTTCCTCCGAATCGACCTGCCCCGGTTTTTTGCGTTCGAGGAATTCCTGGATGCGGCGCCGGGTAGCTTTGATAGTTTCGATGGCCCCCGGATCGACGCCGAAAGCCTGATGGCTCATTTCAACGAAGCGCAACTCGCGGCGCACGTCGGCGTCGAAAACGGCGACGGAGCCGTTGGTCATGTACGCCACGGTGATTTCGTTGCGATTTCGCACGAGGGCATCCAGCATCCCGCCCATGGAGATGACGTCGTCGTCCGGGTGGGGACTGAACACGATGACCCGCTGGTTTTTGATGAGCCCATCGCGGTACATGATGCGACGGCGGAGATCCTCGAACACCATAAGGCACAGCTCATCCACGGAGGCGTAGGAATGGACGAGGTCGTGGAGGTGGTTTCGGTAGAAATCGTTCGTTTCGAGGCGCAGAATGGCTTTGCCCAGCATTTCCGATAGCCAGATCACCGCCCGCTTGGACATATTGCGGTCCCATTGCACTTCGCGGACGAGCCACGGGGTTTTCTCGCGGGTAAGTTCATTGGCCGCGGCCCGGTCTACGTAGAAGGTGGCGTTCCGATGTACCTGAAGGAAGGTAGCAGAGACGAGGCGGTTGGGCTCCTCCTCCACCGCACGCCGTACGATGGCGGCTTTGTGCTCTCCGGTGGCCATCAGGATGATTTCGCGGGCGTCGAGGATGGTGCCCACGCCCATGGTGAGGGCTTCCCGGGGGACGTTTTCTTCGCTGAAGAAGTCACTGGCTGCGTCTTTGCGGGTGATTTCATCGAGCGTGATGAGGCGGGTACGGGTTTCCAGGCTCGATCCCGGTTCATTGAATCCGATGTGGCCGCTGCGTCCGATGCCGAGCAGGACGAGGTCCATACCGCCCGCTTTCCGTATGGCGTGTTCGTAGGCGAGGCAATGGGCTTCCACGTCCTCCCGGGGTACGGTGGGATCGGGGAGATGGACGTTCGCCTTGGGAATGTTGATCTGACTGAAGAAGTTTTCCCACATGAACCGGTGGTAGCTTTGCAGGCTATCCGGGTCGATGGGATAGTATTCATCCAGGTTGAACGTGACCACGTTAGAGAAGTCGAGTCCTTCTTCGCGGTGCATCCGGATGAGGTGCTGGTAGACTCCGATGGGCGTGGAGCCGGTAGGAAGCCCGAGGATGACTTTCCGGCCGATGGCGGCGTGTTCCTCTATGAGGTTGGCGATCCGCCGGGCGACGGCATAAGCCAGTTGTCCGGGTTGCTCGAAGATCAGGACGGGAATGCGTTCCCGTTGCGTTCCGGCGCTTGAGCCATCGGCGGAGCCGGCAACGGGCGGGGGGAAACCTTCGGATTGAGGCATGGCGTCGCAGTATGACTTCACGGAAAAAAGGCTACCGGCCGGAGAGGCGGAACAGAGCGTATGGCCGGTAGCACGGAACGGAGATATACACTAAAACGCACCTTTCGCATCGGGGTTCATGCCTGCACATGGGGAGCAACCGTTCAGGAGGCGGGCTCGAAAACCTGCACTTCGGAGCTGTTCCGCACGATATCCCGGATGGTGAGGCCGTCGGGCAGCGAGCCGGTGACCTGCGCCTGGATGAGCAGGTTGCCGAGGGCGGTTGCTTCGGCCGGGCCGGCTACCACTGTACAGCGGCAGGCATCGGCCGTGAGGCGGCATAGCAGGGCGTTACGCGAGCCACCCCCTACCAGGTGCAGCACCTCGATTGGGTAGCCGATCACGGCTTCCAGTTCGGCAAGGGCTTTCCGGTTGGCCTCGGCCATGCTCTCCAGGATGGCGCGCACAAGGCGGGGGCGGTCGGCGGGAGGGGTCAGTCCCTGTTCCCGGCACCAGGCATGAAGCTTCTCCTGCATCCGGCCGCGCAGGCCGAACCGTGAATCGTTGAGGTCGATGAAATAGCCCGGAGAAGGGGCTTCGGCGGCCGCTCCGAACAATTCGTCGTAGGTATAGCGATCGCCGGCTTCCTTCCACTCCCGCTCGCATTCCTGAAGCACCCAGAGGCCGGTCAGGTTTTTCAGGAATCGGATGGTGCGGCCGAGTCCGGCCTCGTTGGTGAAACCGGCGGCCAGCGCGTCGTCGTTCACGATCGGGTGGGGCGTTTCGATGCCGAGCAGCGACCACGTGCCGCAGCTCAGGTACGCCCAGGGGCGGGCGCTTCCTTCCGCCGGGACGGCTGCCACGGCGCAGGCAGTATCGTGCGAGCAGCCGGCAATGACCCGAACCCCCTCGGGCGTCGCCCCTATGTCTACGCCGGGATCGACCACCTCAGGCCAGGAGGAGGGGTCGATAATAAAGCGCTCCATAAGCCCTTTATGCCATGTCCGCTCGTGCACGTCGAGCGCCTGCGTGGTGCTGGCCAGCGACAACTCGGCAACAGGGCGCCCGCCGAAGCGGTGGTTGGCGTAGTCGGCTATCATGAGCCGGCCGGCGGTTCGGGCGAACAGGTCCGGCTCCAGTGCTTTGTCGGCCAGCACCTGATACAGGGGGGTGATCTCCATGAACTGGATGCCGGTGGCCCGGTATATCTCTTCGCGGGAAACCGTATCGAACGCCCGGTTCATCATGCCCACAACCCGGGGATCGCGGTAGCAGTAAGGCCGCCGGATCGGCTCGCCCCCGGCGTCGAGCGGTACGTAGTCCACACCCCAGGAATCGGTGGAAAGGCTTTTCAGGACGGGCGCGCGCTCCAGCGCCCGTTCGTAGCCGATACGAAGCTCCTTCATGAGCGCTTCCAGATCCCAGAAGAGGCGTTCGCCCTGTTCGATGATCGGAGTGCGAAAGCGATGGAGTTCCTGCATCTCCATCCGACCATCTATGATCGTCCCCAGGATGGCCCGGCCGCTGGACGCACCGAGATCGAAGGCAAGGAAGGCAGGGGGTTCGGAATGCGAGGTCATGCGTCAGGGAGAAAGAAATACAGGGGGCCCGCCTCCGGGACGGGCCCCCCGGTCGTTCGTTGGACCACTCAATCGAAGGGGTTCAGGTGGCGGTCGAAGTGGGCTTCGAGCACCCGGTAGTGCACCTCCTCATTGGACATCAGGGCAAATAGCACGCGGTCGCGGAAGCGGTATGCTCCGCTGTCGTCCTTCGTGGTGAGCACCGAACCGAAGGTAACGTGAAGCACTTGCCGGGTGTCGAACTGGTCCAGCACCCCCGGAAGCTCGGCATCGGAAAGCGAATCCGGGTCCGCGGACTTCGAGAGGTCGGCCGACACATGGTACGTGGCTTTATCGGTTTCGTAATGCTCGCGGGAGAAGCGGAGAATCTCGCGGAATAATTCCGGGTCGCTCTCGGCAATGGCCCGGAGTGCCTCCAGATAGGAGGTGCCGGCCGTTTTCAGGTGGAACAACTCGCCGGCATGCCGCGCAAACAAAGGATAGATGCTGAACTTATCCGAGCCGGAGTGCAGGCTGAGCTTATACGGTCCCAATTGCCGGGCTATGGCTACATGTTTTACGAGGTCGCTTTCGAAAGCGTCCAGGTCGCCGATGTAGTCCACCCCTTTTTCCATGCGTCCAACGAACCGGGGCGCCAGACTGACCCACTCGACGCCAAGGCGTTTAAGCTCGTTGGCGACGAAGAAATGCTCCTGCACGGACGTGGGCGTCTCGGTTTCATCGACCGACATTTCGAGCTCGAAGGGCCGGCCTGCACTCACTTCGCGCAGGTAGCGGTACATCCGGACGGTGTGAGCCACCGCAGCGCCGTACTTGGCAGCGGCCCGGAGGACGGTTTCCCGATCGAACGAGATGTCGAACCCGTCGATGCCGAACGACTGGTTTTCATAGCCCTTCAGGAATGCGTCAGGCTCGGCATCAAGGACGTCCCAGGGAAGGGCGGCCACCTTTTTCTCCAGCGTACCCACCGAATCCGCGTCGGCGTCGTTATCAACGTACTGGCTCGGGTCGATGGTGAAGAACGTGAACCCGGCGGCCAGGGTGCGATCGACCCCCGCACCGGCGAGCTCGTGTATTCGGAG